>NZ_MRCT01000018.1 GCF_002208625.1 Methanobrevibacter sp. 87.7 | reverse complement strand
TTAATTGTTTTTAGTTTATTTTTCATATTTTTATTTTCCTTATTAAGTTTTAATTTTCATAAATCATTTTTATTAAGTATTTTTAAATTAAAAATTTTATTTAAATATAAACTATTAAGTATTTATTAAATTAATTATAAAAATTAAATATTATAATTTAATAAATTTTATTTATATTTAAGGGTAAGAGTATTATGGCAGAATTTAAAGAAGAACTAGAAGAAGCTTATAATTATTTTTCTAATTGTGATTTTCCAAAGGCATTAAAGATTTATTTAAGGTTATATAATAAAGATCCTAATAATTTAACAATTATAAATAAAATAATATTGTATCAACTTATATAAAATTAGGTGATTTCAATCAAGCAATTAAATTTGCAGATATTTATATAGATTTAAATGATAAAAATGTAAATGTCTTATTTTCTAAAATTATTGCATTAATAAATCTTAAAAGATATGAAGAAGCATTAACTGTAGTTGATACTCTTATAGACTTAAATCCAAAAGATTTAAAAGAATATGTGTTTAAATATAAAATTTTAAATATTTTAAATAAAGATGATGAAAAAACTAAATTATTTAGAGATCTTAAAAATTTCGATTCTCGTACTTTTGCTCGTTTAATCATTTCACTTGGATTTTTAAAAGAACAAGGAGATGATCTTACATTAAGAGATTTTGATAATATGGCAGAAGCTAAAATTAAAGAGAAATCTAAAGAAATAGTTGAAGATTTTTCATTTTTATATGAGGATATTGTAAATCCATTTGTTGAATATAGGCAAAATCTCTTTAAATCATTACTTTATAATCTTATAGATGAAAATGAAGATTTATTAAAATTATTTTCTTTCATTGATGAAGGAAATTATGAAGCAGCACTTAATTATGTAGATGATTTACTTAGTAAAGATTTAGATAAATTAGATTCAATTGATGGTGAAGAAGTTCTTGATTTAGATGATGATTTAGATAGTCAAGATATATCTATGACTGTTGATGAAGAATTAGAAATTAGTATTGATAAAGATTTAATTACTGAAGATAATAAGAGTTTATTAATCTTTAAATCTGTAATTTTATTTAATTTAAATGATGAAAAAGATGCGCTTGATTTAATTAATCATTTACTTGATATTGATAGAAAATCTTTTGAAATATGGTCAATAAGAGCTATTATACAATCAAGTTTAGGTAATTATAATAATGCATCAAGATCTTTTAAAAAAGCATTAAATATTGATGATGGAAATACTGATTTATGGGTTTTATATGTTTATTCATTATTATTAAATGGTAATCTTGATAAAGCATTAAAAGAAAATGAAAATGCATTAAAAGCAGTTCCAGATAATGAAGATTTTAGTGATGATTTGAATAATATTCTTAGTCATTATGAAGAGTAGCTATTTGGTAGATTAATATTTTATATTTTAAATATTAATATTAATATTTTATATATGATTTTTAAAATCATTAATAAAGATTTAAGTTTATTAATTTTATTAACTAATATAATAATATAATTTTTATACATATACTTAAGAAGGGTAATTTTATGGAAAATTTTAAAGAAACTTATACTCATGCAAATCTTTTATACAATATAGGAAAAGTGGATAAAGCTTTGGATTTATATGTTAAACTTTTTAATGAAGATTCAACAAGAGTAGATATTCTTAGAAAAATTTTATGGATTACTTTTAATAAACACGATTTTGATAAGGCAGATAAATATATTGATTTATATTTAGATAAATTTCCTCATGATTTAGATGTTCTTTCTGCTAAAGTATGTGTATTATTTAATAATAAAAGTTTTCATGAAGCATTAACTGTATGTAATAAAATGATTGAGATTGATAGTAATTCAACTATTGCATATTCATTTAAATTATCTATTCTTGAAGTTCTTAAAAGAAACACTGAAAGACAAGAAATTATTGATTTTCTTAGAAAAGATAAACCAGAGATTTTTAAAGAAATTAATTATTTTGATGATAATTCAAATAAAGAAGCCTCTGTAGATAAGTTATGTAAAGAACTTGAAAATCAGAAAGCATCTTCACGTTTTAGGGATTTCTTTGATGATTTATATTATAATGATCTTGACGATTTAACATTATATGATTATTTAGTATATGATAATAAGGAAGATAATAATAAAGAGTTTAATACTTTATTTTCAAAAGCTAAAGAATATTTTGATACTGAAGATTACTCTAAATCTTTAGATTATATTAAATGGAGTCTTGAATTTTATCCAAATAATATAGAAGCATTAATTTTTAAATCAATAGTTCTTCTTAAAATATATAATTATAATCAAGTATTAAATACTGTTAATTTAGTATTAGAACTTGATAAAAAAAATATTCCAGCACTTGCTATTAAAGGACTTGTAAATATTGATTTAGAAAAATATGATGATGCAGAAGAGGTCTTTAAAACAGCTTTAGATTTAGATTTAGATAATGTAAATCTTTGGAGAACATATTATATGTCTCTTGCATTAAATAATAAAATCAACAAAGCTTTTGAACTTAATAATGATGCTATCTCAAGATTTCCTAAAAATCAAGAGTTACATAAAGATAGAAAACATTTCATTGATGAATATGGTTTAGATGATGATAAAAAATCACTTAATCATATTGATAATGAGGATTATGAAGTTATAGAAAATACTGTAAATTCTACTTTGGATGATTTTTTTAGATAGTTCTATTTGATACTATTTACTTTTTTTAATTTTTTAGCTATTTTTAGATATTATATAATTTTAATACTTTATTTTAATTTTTAAGTATTTTTTAGTAAATATTTTATATAATAAATATTAAAACTATTTATATATTATAAAAATTTATTTTTAAATAATCTGGAGTTTTATATTATGTCTAATTTAGATGATATTTTTAATAAAGCATCTTCAAAAAAATCTAAAAAAGAAGATGATACTCAATTGACTTTTAGTACTAATTTAGATGATAATTCTTCAGATGATAATAATGATTTAGATTATGTTTCTAGTGGGGATTCTGGTTCTTTTGATTGTGATTTAGATTCCATTATTGTGAATGATTCTTTAGAAAGTAATTCTAAAGAAGATATTACTTCTTTTGATAATAATATTAATTTGAATTCTAATAATATTGAAGATGATTTTGGTTCTTTTGATGATAATTTAGATTCTGTTTCTTCAAATAATTCTAATGAATCTTTAAATAAAGATATTAAACTTAAAAATAAAATTGATAAAATTTTTGTTGAATTAGATTCTGAATTAGATGATGATTTTCAATTAAATATTGAAAAAGCTAAAGTACTTGCAAATGTTGAAGATTATGATGAAGCTATTAAATTTTTAGATTTATCATTAAGCATAAAAGAAGATATAAATGTTTTATATACTAAAGCAAAATATTTGCATGAATTAAATAAAGATAAAGAATCTTTAGAAATAATTAATAAGATTTTAAAATTAGATGAAAATTGTTTTAATGCATTAAAATTGAAAGTTACTTTATTATGTAATCTTAAGGAATATGATTTAGCAGATACTACTTTTAATAAGGCTATTTCTGTTAATCCTGAAGATTATGAAATTTGGCAACAATATGCTGATATATTTGATTCTTTAAATAATCAAGAAAAAGCTTTAAAAATAAATGATTTAGCTCTTAAAAAATTCCCTAATGAATTAGATTTATTATATGATAGACGTTATTATTTAATTAATGGTGGATATGATGAATCAGAAATTGATGATTTAAATAACACTATAAATACTCTTGAATCTACTGCAGATGATCCAGATTATTCTTCAGGTGTAGTAAATATAGAAGAAGCAGAGCTTGAATTAGAACCAAATATTACTGTAGGTTCAAAAGGTTATGAAGATAATGACAGTAAAGATTCAGATGATAATGATATTTATGATTTAGATTCTGAAGATAAACATTATGATGATGAAGAAAATCTTGTTGATTTAAATTATGATGAAGACTTTGAAAATGTTGAAGATACTGAAGAAGAGGACTTTAAAAAGAAATTAAACAAAACAAAAGAGTTAACCTTAGATAATTTCTTCTAATTTTATTTTTTATACTTTTAGCTATTTTTTAGTTTTTAATTTCATGTTTGTTTTTTTTTACTTGTTTTTTTTAGTTTTAATATTTGTAAGTTGTTTTTTAATTATTTTTATTTATTTTTAAGTTCTTTTTATAATGTTTTTAGTTAACTTTTTATTTTTTTATACTATTTTTAAAAATATTATTAAATTTTTATAAAAGTTTTATTATTATTTTAAAATTATATAAATAAGTTTATCTATAGAAAATATTAATATTAAATAAAGTTTTATTTATAAAAAATTTAACTATATATAGTTATATTAAAATTTAAAAAACTAATGATTTATTCTTAGTTTAAAAATTTAAAAAAAATTAAATTTATTTAAATAGTTTAAAGTTTGAGGAAATTATTATGTCTGACTTTGAAAAAAAATTCGAAGAAGCAAATTCTCATTATGAAAAACATGAGTTAGATGAAGCTTTAGAAATATATGAAGAATTATATAATAATGATTATAAAAAAGATGAAATTATTCCTGCAATGATTGATTTATATCTTGCAAAAGATGATTTTGATAAAGCAAATAAATTTGTTGATATTATAATTGAAAAAGATCCAACTGATTTAAGTGCATTAAGTATTAAATCATTTATTTTAACAAGTTCTAATGAATTAGATGAAGCTTTAGAATATGCTGAAAAAATCATTGACCTTGATCCTAATGTAGAGGAAGGTTATCTTCTTAAAATCTCTATTTTACATCTTCAACATAAACAAGATGAAATTGAGGAATTTGTTGATGGATTACTTGAAAATAATCCTGAAGTTTTAAAAGCTATTAAAAGTTTAACTGGTTTAAGTGCAGAAGATTTAAAAACAGGTATTGTACCTGAATTTGATGAAGATGCAGATGCTTGTGGTCCTGAATGTGATCATGATCACCATGATCATGAACATGACCATTATGATATAGATGAATTAGATGATGAACAAGTTGATGAATTATTAAAAGATTTATATAAACAAATTGATGAATCTACAGAAGTGGAAATTGAAAGATATTTATATAAAGCAAATGGTGCATTAAGATTCCAAAAATTTGATGAAGCTTTAGATTTAATTAATGAAGCATTAAAAATTGAGGATACTAATTTAGATGCTCTTCTTTTAAAATCTGCAATATTGTTTAATCAAGCTAACTTTGATGATGCATTAGATACTATTAATACTGTAATTAAAACTTATCCAGATAATGCAGATGCAGTAACTTTTAAAGGATTTATTTATCTTAATTTAGGAGACTTTAAAAACGCTGAATTAACATTTAAAGATGCTCTTGATTTAAATGATGAAGATTCTGATGTATGGAGGCAATATTCCTTTGCAGTTGCATCTTCTGGAGATAATAATCGTGCAATAGGTATAAATCAGAAAGCTCTTAAAAAATTCCCAGAAAATTCTGATTTATGGTATGATAGATACATGTTTTTAACACAAATTGATTCAGAATCTAAAGCAAATGAAGCTTTAGAAAAATGTAAAGAATTAAATCCTAATCAATTAGATTATCAAGGTAATCCTGTATTTGGTGATAATTCTGAGGATTTTGATGATGATTCTGATTCAGAAGAAATTTTTGATTTAAATGATTTAAATACAGAAAATATTGAATTATCTCCTGAAGAACAAAGATTATTTGATTTATTATCTAAAGAAGGTTATGATTCTCAATCTGCAACTGAAATAGTTTTAGGTTCTTATCAAGAAGCATTAGCTGCTCATCCTGAACTTAAGGATGATGAAGATTTATTTAAAATTGTTGTAGATTTAGTTGAAGAAAAAATCAATAATAAATAATTTAAACTTTTTAAATTTAGTTAAAAATCTAATAAATAATTTTATATTTGTGGATTTAATTAAAAAATAGTTTTAATTTTTAACTAGTTAAAAATTTTACTTTGTAGTAGTATCTAATTTAAGAATGTTTATTAGATTTTTTACTTTTAAATATTCTTATATAATTAAAATTAGAAGGTGCTAAATATAAGTTTTAAGAAAATGGTTAAAAAATATATTAAAGTAAAATTAGCTAAAAAAGCAGTTAAAATGATTATTAAAAGAGCTTAAATTTTAAACTCTTTTCTTTTTTATTATATTTTTTATGATTTTTAATTTCTATTATCTATTGATTTTTTTAGTGGGTTTTATTGTTTTTCCTGGTTTTGTTTATTAAGATTTATTATTTGTTTAGTTTCTATTTTTTTATTACTGTTTTTATTTTTTAAGGTTTTAATTTTAAATTAAAGTATATTCTATTTTTTCATTTTTCTTAAAATTTTAATATAATAATATTCAAAATATTCTTATGATGTATGATATTGCAATAATTGGTGGAGGACCTAGTGGAGTTTTAGCAGGAATTAAGGCTGCTAGTTCTAATTCTAAAAATAAAGTTATTATTTTAGAAAAAAATAATAGGATAGGTAAAAAATTAAGTATTACTGGTCAAGGACGTTGTAATATTACAAATAATGCACCAATTCGTGAAACACTTAAAAAATATGATAAAAAGGAAAGTAAGTTTATTAAACATGCATTATATTCATTAAAAAATGATGAATTTTTGGATATTTTTAGAAATAAAGGGCTTGAATTTAAAATGGAAGATAATAATCGTGTTTTCCCAGTTACAGATAGTGCAGAATCAGTTGTTAGTATTTTAAATAAATATATTGAAGATTTAAATATTGATCTTAAATTAAATCATGAAGTTTTAAATGTTTTAAATGATAATGATTGTTTTGTAATAAAAACAGATAAAAATGAGTTTATTACAAGAAAATTAATTATTTCTACTGGTGGAATAACTTATCAAAATACAGGTTCAACTGGAGATGGATTTAGAATTGCTAAAAAATTAGGTCATTCTATAGAAACAATTAAACCAGGTCTATTTCCATTTATAATAAATGATTCAAATTTAACTTCTCTTAGTGGTTTAAGTTTTAAAAATATTAAAGTTTCATTTAAATATAATAATAAAACTATTGAAGAGAATGGGGATTTATTAATATCTAATAATGGTGTTACAGGATCTGTTATAATAAATATAAGTAGGAAATTTATAAAATTAGAAGATTATGATTTATTAGAAAATAAGAGGAATTTTAAAAAAGAAACTATATTTATTGATTTTGTTTCTCAATTAAATAGAGAAGAAATTAAAGATGATATTATTAAAGCTTCAAAAACAAATAAAGAAGTCCATAATTATCTTAGAAAGTATTTACCAAATAAATTTACATTTTATTTTTTAAATAAAATTGGTGTTGAATTAGATATTAGAATGAATAATCTTAAAAAAACAAGTCGTAATAAAATAATTGAGAATCTTAAACATTTTCCAATAGAAATTGATGGTATTATAGATAAAGCAGGATTTATAACTGTTGGTGGGGTTTCTTTAAATGAAATAAATCCGAAAACTATGGAATCTAAATTAATTCAAGGATTATATTTTACTGGTGAACTTTTAGATATTTGTGGTCCTACTGGTGGTTATAATTTGCAAATAGCATTTACTACTGGTAGTTTAGCAGGTGAATCTGCAAGTAATTCACTTAATAATTAATTATTTTATTTTTTAAAATTAGTTTTTTATAGTAGTTTTTTAATAAAAATTAGTTTTTTTATTTTTTTAATTAAGAATTAGTTTTTTATAGTAGTTTTTTAATAAAAATTAGTTTTTTTTTTACTTTTTAATTTTTTTAAATTTATTTTTTTAGTAAAAATTAGTTTTTTTAGTCTTTGTTAATAGTTTTTTTTTAAAAAAAATTTAAATAGATAATGAATTTAATCATTATCTATTTCTACACCCATTTTACCAGCCATTCTACCAAGTAATAATGTTACGACTACTGCAATAATTGTTACTGCTACTGCATAAAAAATCAAACCATTAAGTTCGCTTCCTGCAGGCATAAATGTTTGAATTAATTTAGAAATAGCACTGTTCCATGCTAAACCTGCAATTAATGCAAATGCAGTGGTTATTAAAGTAATCATTGTTTTAAGAACTTCTTTTCCTACATTAGACATATATTCTCTCTCCTATATATTTAAAGTAATTGAAATTTTATTCATATTCCTATTTTTTAAAATTTTATTAATTATATTAAATTTAGTTAAATTTTAATATTTTATTAATTTTTTAAAAATAGTTCACTTATTCATCTAAAAATTTAAAAATTACTTATAATTAATTTATATTTTATAATATATATTAATTTTTATCATATTCTGTATATTTATAAAGATATACTTTAATCTTAAATATTAATTATTAAATAAATATATACTATAGTATTGTAAATTATTATTTAATATTAAATAAAGATGTGATAAAAAATGTTTATGGGAGCATCTACAGAACAAGGTATGGATATTGCAACAAAAAGTAGGGAAATTATCCGTTCACTTATTGGTGATGATACAAAAGATATGTCTCCTGCTGAAAGAGATATTGTTGAACGTGTAGTTCATTCAACTGCTGATCCAGAGTATAGTAAACTTATTTCAATTAGCCCTGATTTTGTTGATGTAAGTATTAAAGCACTTCAAAATAATGAAGATATACTTACTGATATTAATATGGTTAAAGTAGGTATTACTCAATATGATGGTAATGTTTACTCATATATTAAAGATGATAATGTAAGAGAATATGCAAAGAATAAACAGATTACAAGAGCAGCAGCTGCAATGGAATATGCTGCTAATGAAGGTTTTGAAGGAATAATTGTTATTGGTAATGCACCAACTTCTCTTTTTAAATCAATTGAACTTGTTGAAAATGGAGAATTAAATGCGAAATCAATAATTGGAGTTCCTGTAGGTTTTGTAAAAGCTGCAGATTCAAAAGATGCTCTTTCAAAAACTGATATTCCTCATGTTATAACTAGGGGTCCTAAAGGAGGAACACCTGTTGCTGTAGCATGTGTTAATAGTTTAATTTCAACTATGAAAAATGAAAATTATTATCAATTAAAAGATTAAATTAATTAAGTTTATTTTTTTAGATTAAGAATTTATTAAAATTTTAGATTTATTTAAGTTTATTTTTTTTTTTTAGATTAAAAATTATTAAATTTATGTATAAGAAATAACTGAATGTGATATAAATGAATTCAAAAGAATTATATGAATTAGCTAAAAAATGTATGCCTGGGGGAGTAAATTCACCAGTAAGAGCATATGAACCATATCCATTCTTTGTAAAAAAAGGACATGGATCAAAAATATATGATGAAGAAGGAAATGCTTATATTGATCATTGTCTTGCTTATGGCCCATTAATTCTTGGTCATGCAAATAATGTTTTAAATCATGCAGTAGTACAACAATTAAAATTAGGTAATGATTTTGGAGCACCTCATGAAAAAGAAATTGAACTTGCTCGTGAAGTAATTGATAGGGTACCTTGTGCTGAAATGGTAAGATTTTGTAATTCTGGAACAGAAGCTACAATGAGTGCAATAAGACTTGCAAGAGGTTTCACTGGTAAAAATAAAATTATTAAATTTGAAGGGGCATATCATGGAGCACATGATTATGTACTTGTAAAATCTGGTTCTGGAGGAGCATGTAAACCTGATTCTCTTGGAATTCCTGAAGAAACAACTCTTAATACTTTATCATGTCCATATAATGATGAAGATGCTTTAACTGATTTAATTATGAAAAATGATGATGATATTGCAGCAGTTATTATTGAACCAGTAATGGGAAATATTGGTTGTGTTGTACCTGATGAAGGTTTCCTTGAATTTGTTCGTGAAATTACAAGAGAAAAAGGTATTTTATTAATTTTTGATGAAGTTATTACTGGTTTTAGGATAGCTCGTGGAGGAGCTCAAGAATACTTTAATATTAAACCAGATCTTGCAACTTTTGCTAAAATTTTAGCAGGAGGATTCCCAATTGGTGCAATTGCAGGACGTCGTGATATTATGGAAATGTTCGCTCCATCTGGACCAATTTATCAGGCAGGAACTCTTAGTGGTAATCCAGTAAGTATGGCTGCTGGAATCGCTACTATGAAACAATTAGATTATGATTTTTATAATGATATTAATACTAAAAGTCAAGATTTAAGGGAGTCAATTTCTGATACTGTTGAAGATTTAAATCTTAATGTTCAACCTGTTGGTATAGGTTCTATGTTCCAAGTTTACTTTAATCCTAATGAAGTTCATAATTATGTTGATGCTCAAAAATCAGATACTAAACATTTCAATGTATACTTTAAAGAATTACTTAAACAAAATGTCTTTATACCACCTAGTCAATTTGAATGTAACTTTATTTCAATTAAACACACTGATCAAGATTTAGAAAAAACTGCTGATGCAATTGAAAATGCTCTTAAAGTTGCATATGAATTAGATTAAATTTTTTCTCTTTTTTTTATTTTTTTTACAAATTAGTTTTTAATATGTCTAATTTTTAGGGATTATAATTAAGTAAATTTGTTATAAAAATTAGTTTTTAATCGTTTTTTTTATTTTTAAGGTTATATTTATCTATTTTTCTTATGATAATTAGTTTTTAATTGTTTTTTAATTTTTAAGATTATTATTGTATATTAAGATTATTATTGTATATATTTATTATTAAAATTAGTTATTAAAAGTTTAATAAATTTAATATTGTATAAAATTAGTTTTTTATATAAAAGTAGTATATTTTTAAGTTAAAGTTGTTAAATTAATTATATTGTGTATAAAAGTAGTATATTTTTAAGTTAAAGTTGTTGAAAGTAGTTATAGTATATAAGATTAGTAATTTAAAGTTTAAAAAATAGTTTAATAAATTTTATAGGATAAAAAAAGTTAAAATTTAACTTATTTTATCCAAATAATGATCCAAATCCTTTAGTAGATAATAATCCTACAAAGTCTCCTTTTGGAGTCATTACAATATTTCCTTTTGAATATTGGTCGAGTGCAGTTTGAATCATTGTAGCTTTTTTACCTGGGTCTTTAGTAGCATTTGCTAATGCTTTGGTTAACATTAATACAGAATTACCTCTTGTATTTTTAGCATTATATTGTTCTTCACGAACAATATCAATTGAACTTGCATTTACTTGTTTACCATCAACATATAAAGGACCTGCAGAATTCATGATTGCATTCATTGCTTCTGTATTAACTGCTACTACTGCATCAATATTAACATGAGTGTTATATTCTACAATTTCTTTTGCATTTTCCATTGATTCTGTTGTATCATTATACCAGAATGAATCATGAAGCAACATTTTAGGTCCTGCACCTTGAGCTTGTGCTTCAGCAGGTTCGGCTTTAGTTGGGTGAGTCATACCATGAGGATAGACAGGAGTATAATTTTTGACAGTTCCATTTTGTAAATGGACAATAAATGCCATATCACATGCTCCCATTCCTGGACGTTTTTCACCTTCATCAATAGCACAAATGAGAATATTTTTATCACCTTGTGCTAGTTCACCAGAAGGTTGTCCTCCTCCAAAGAAGACTGTACCGACTAGTACTGCAATCATACCAACTAGTATTACAACTAATATTGCAATAATTAGTTTTTTAGTTCTTCTCATATTTCTCACTTAAAAATTTTTGTTGACTCAAAGTTATTATACAACAAAATATAATTTTTTAATTAAAAAATTCCATTTATTAGTAAATAAATTAAATCTTTATTATTCTATATTTTTTATTTGATATAAATATTATTGCTTGTTTATAAATTATCCTTGAATTAATATATTAGTTTAAAATTTAATCAATTAGAATAATTTATTAATTACTTTTTTTAATTTATTTAAAATTTAAGTTTTAAATATATTTTTCTATTTTTTAGTTTAAAATCATTAAAATTATATTTTAAAGATTTTTTTATATAATTTAATATATTTTATTAAATTATATTATGTATTATTATGTATTTTTATTATAATTAAATTTTTTGATTTTTTTATAATAAATCATTAAATTGTTTATATAATATTTAATTTATTTAAAAATTTTTAAACATATTTTTTTAATAATTAAATTTATTAATTTTAAAATTAATCTAAATATAATGATAAAAATTACAGCAGGTATTGGAAAAAATAAGAATATTGCTAAAGCATGTTCTATTTTAAATAAAAAAAGTGATATTGAAATAAATCTTGTTAATACTAATGAAGAACTTATTTCTGCAATTTATGATAAAAATATTGATGGTGTAGTTCGTGGATCACTTTCTGCATCTGGTGTAATTAAAAGTCTTAAAAATAAAAGTTCTAATAAAATAAACAGAGGAACTTTTATTCATTCTGAGGAGTATGAATTTTTAATTTTGCCAGTAGGAATTGATGAAGGAAAAACTATTGAGGATAAAGTAGTTTTAGCAAAACAAGCAAGTAAATTTATTTTAAAACTTAATCTTTCACCAAAAATAGCTATTTTATCTGGTGGAAGATCTGATGATTATGGTAGAACTAAAGAAATAGATAATATGCTTAATGAAAGTTCAAAACTTTATGATGTTCTTTCCAATGAATTTTCTAATGATATTGACTTTAAAGATATTAATTATTCTATTAAAAATTATAATATTTTAATTGAACAAGCAATTAATGATAAAAATAATATTATAATTGCACCTAATGGGATTATTGGTAATTATATATTTAGAATTTTAGTTTTATTATGTAAATGGCCAAGTTATGGTGGTGTAACTTTAGGTATTGATAATGTTTATATTGATACTAGTCGTGATCAAACAGTTGAAGGTTATCTTAGAAGTCTTGAATTAGCATATCGTTTAGCTTGTCTTAAAAATACTAATAAATAATTACTTATATTCTAATTATTTTTATTTTTAACACTTTTTTTTATTCAAATATTTTTTTAAAAATTTAATAACTAGCTTATATCTTTTTGTTTTTTAATCTTAATAGATAAGTATATTATAAAATAAGAAACAAATATTATAATAATTATATATTTTAGATTTTTTCTAAAATCTTATAAAATAAGTATTAATATTTTTTAAACATTTAATGGATTTTAATTTATATTTTAAGTTTTTATTTAATACTTTCAATAGGTTTTAAAAAGGAATTAATATGGTTGCTAAATTTATTTATGACATATATGAATGGTATCTTATGAGACATTTAGATCCAAATAACATGCCTAAACATATTGCTATTATTATGGATGGTAATCGTAGATATAGTAAAATACAAGGAAACATGGATGTTGTTAAGGGTCATGAAAGAGGGGTAGGTACTTTAGAAAAGCTATTAGATTGGAGTATTGATTTAGGTATTAAAATCATTACTGTTTATGCTTTTTCTACAGAAAATTTCAATAGACCTGAACATGAAGTAGAAGGTTTAATGGATCTTTTTGTTAAAAATTTTAAACATTTAGTTACTCATGAAAAAATACATAAATATCATATTAAAGTTCAAGTTGTTGGAAGAACTGATTTATTGCCTGATAAAGTAAAAGAAGCTATTAATGAAGCAGAGGAATCAACTAAAGATTATACTGATAGATTATTTAATCTTGCAATCGGTTATGATGGAAGACTTGAAATCGTTGATGCTGTTAAAAAAATATATAAAGATATTGAAGCAGGTAATATTAGTATTGATGATGTTGATGAAGATTTAATTAGTAAAAATCTTTATACTGCTGGTTTAGAAGATCCAAATCTTATTATACGTACTAGTGGTGAGGAAAGATTAAGTGGTTTCTTATTATGGCAATCTTCCTATTCTGAACTGTATTTCTGTGATAGTTTATGGCCTGAGTTTAGAAAGACTGACTTTTTAAGGGCTATACGTGATTATCAATCAAGAGATAGACGTTTTGGTACATAAATATTTTTTATTTTTTTTTTTATTTTTTTTAATTTTATGCTGTTTTTTTATTTTTATAATGTTTTTTTGTTTTATTTTTAGTGTTTTTTTATTTTATTGAATTTTTATTATTTTAATTACTATTTTTTTATTATTCTAGTTTTTAATTCCAGTATTTATTTTTTATAATTTTAACTAAGTATTTAAATATTATAAATTAAATATAATTTTTTTATAAGTAGAACTTAGTTGAAAAATATAATAAGCTTAAATACTTATTTTAAAAGGATATATAATCTTTCAACAAGTTTAATAATATTATTACAGGTGATTTTTTATGATTGATACACATTGTCATGTAGATTTTGAGGAATATGATAAAGACCGTGATGAGGTTATTAATAGAGCGAAACAAGTACTTGATTATGTAATTGATTCTGGAACTAATCCTGTTAGTAATAAAAAGGTTGTTGAATTATCAAAAAAATATTCTAATTTTTTATATCCTACTTATGGATATTATCCAGTTGCATCTGAGAAAAGAAGTAAAGAAGAGGTTAATGCTGCTTATGATTATATAATTAATCATTTAGATGATTATCTTGCAATTGGTGAAGTTGGTATGGATTATTTTTTTGTTAAAGATAAAGTTTTAAGGGAAAAACAAAAAAAAGTTTTTACAGGTTTTGTTGAAATAGCTAATAAATATGAAAAACCTTTACTTATTCATGCAAGAAATTGTGATAAAAAAGCATTAAATATTGTAAATGATTATGAGAATATTCCTTATGTAATATTTCATTGTTTTAGTGGTAGTTTAAAAACTGCAAAACGTATTATGCAACATGATAATTATTTTATGAGTTTTTCAACTATGGTTTGTTATTCTAAACATCATCAAGAATTAATAAAACATATTCCAGTGGAACATATTGTAACTGAAACTGATAGTCCTTATCTTGCTTTAACTAAGGAAGAAAGAAATGAACCTGCATTTGTAGTTAGAGGTGTTAAAAAAATTTGTGAAATTAAAAATGTTCCATATGATTATGTAGATGAAATTACTACTTATAATGCAAAAAAAGTTTTTGGTCTTAAATAATTAAAATTCTTTTTATTATTTTAATTTAAATTTTTTAAATACTTATTTAATTCAGGATTTATTTAAATAAATTCTATTTTTTAGATTTTCTATATTTGACTTTTTTTAATATTATATTTTTTAAAATCTTTTAATTCTATATTTATTTAATTAAAAGTTTATAAATTAAAAGAATTAATATTATATATGTATGAAATAATTCATTAAATCTATTTTTTAAAAATAGTTTTTAAATAGCTTATTTAAAGATAATTTTTATTGAATTATATTATTCTTATTATTTTTTTTATATTATGAGGTGAATTAAGTGGAATACTTATTAAGAGATTTAAGGAGAACTCATTATACTTCTGAGGTTAATGAAGATGTTATTGACCAAGAAGTAACTATTATGGGATGGGTTCACGAAATTCGTGATTTAGGTGGAATTATATTTCTACTTATTAGAGATTTTAAAGGATTGATACAAGTTACTGCACCAAGTAAAAAAGTATCACCTGAAATTTTAGAAGATATTAGGGAACTTAGAAAAGAATCTGTTGTTGCTGTTAAAGGTAAAGTTCAATCTTCTGGAAAAGCACCTAATGGTGTTGAAATCATTCCATCTGAAATTACTGTTTTAAACATGGCTAATCAACCATTACCATTAGATCCAACAGAAAAAGTTAAAGCTGAAATGGATACTAGGTTAAACTCAAGATTTTTAGATTTAAGAAAACCTGGAGTAAGTGCAATTTTTAAAGTTAAAAATCAATTCTATAAATCTGCACGTGAATACTTCTATGATCATGATGTTATTGAAATTCAAACTCCTAAACTTGTAGCTTCAGCTACTGAAGGTGGAACTGAACTTTTCCCAATTACTTACTTTGAAAGGGAAGCTTTCCTTGGACAATCTCCTCAATTATATAAACAGATGATGATGTCTGCAGGATTCGATAAAGTATTTGAAATTGGTCAAATCTTTAGGGCAGAAGAACATGATACTTTAAGACACTTAAATGAAGCTATTTCTATCGATATGGAAGCTTCATTTATGGATGATGAAGATGTCATGAAAATCTTAAATGAATTATTAGTTAAAGTAATTACTGATATTAATGATAACTGTGCTGATGAATTAGAATTACTTGAACATAGTATTGAAGTTCCTAAAAAATTCGAAAGAATTGATTATGATAATGCTGTAGATCTTGTTAATGAAGCAGGCGTTGAAATGGAATATGGTGAAGATTTATCTCGTGAAGGAGAAAAAGCTTTAGATGAAGCAATGGGTGATTTCTACTTCTTAACCGGATGGCCTACTGCTATTAAACCATTCTATGTAATGCCTTATGAGAATAATCCTGAAAAATCTCATGCTTTTGATTTAATGTATAAAAATCTTGAATTATCTTCAGGAGCTACACGTATTCACCAATATGACCTTGTATTAAACCAATTAATTGAAAAAGATTTATCACCTGAATCTTTTGCTGCTTATCTTAAAGCATTTAAATATGGTATGCCACCTCATGCAGGTTGGGGTCTTGGTGCTGATAGGGTCAACATGGTCTTAACTGGTGTTGAAAACATTAGGGAAACTGTTCTCTTCCCAAGAGACAGACATCGATTAACTCCTTAGGTTTAATACCTAAGGTTTTACTTTTTTTATTTTATTTTTTATTATTTTTGTGTTTTTTCTTTTTTTATGTAAATTTTCTCTTGTTTTTTGTGTTTTAATTTTTTATAATATTTTTTATAAAAATAATTATAATATATTTTTAAAAGTATAAAACAATATATTTATATATATTAATATATAATTTAGAAAATATTTAGAGATGATAATATGAAAGTTTTACTTGTAAATGGAAGTCCACATAGAGATGGATGTACTAATGAAGCATTATCTATTATTAAAGAAGAGCTAGCAAAAAATGATGTTGATAGTGAGATATTCTGGATAGGTAATAGAAGAGTACGTGGTTGTGTTGCATGTAATAAATGTGTAGATGATAGTTTTTGTGTCTTTACTGATGATTGTGCAAATGACTTAATAAAAGAAATAATTGATACTGATGGTGTTATTATAGGTTCTCCTGTATACTTTGCAAGTCCTAATGGTGCACTTTGTGCAATACTTGATAGAGTATTCTATAATAATGGTAAAAGATTTGCATTTAAACCTGCTGCATCTATTGTAAGTTGTAGACGTGGAGGATCTACTGCTAGTTTTGATAGATTAAATAAATACTTTACAATTTCCAATATGCCTGTTGTAAGTAGCCAATATTGGAATGGTGTTCATGGTAATACCCCTGAAGAAGTAAGATTAGATAAAGAAGGAGTTCAAATTATGAGAACATTAGCAAAAAATATGGCTTGGATGTTAAAATCAATTAGTCATGAAGATACTCCAGAATTAGAAGATCAAATATTTACTAATTTCATAAGACCTATGAAATAGTCTTTTTTTTATTTTCTTATTTTATTATTTTAATTTATTTAATAATTAAAGCTATTTTTAATCTTTTTATAGTAAAAATAATTAATTAGTAAACGTTTTATAAAAATATTTTTTTAGAAAAATAGTTAATATGAAAGTAGTTTTTTTAATTATTAAAAAATGGTTTTTACATAATTTTTATTATTTAATTTTAGAATTAGTTTTTTTTATTAAGTTTATTTTTTTTATTTATATTATTTTTTTCGAATTAGTTTTTTTTTAGTTTTTGAA
>NZ_MRCT01000178.1 GCF_002208625.1 Methanobrevibacter sp. 87.7 | reverse complement strand
ATTATTAACTAATTAAAGAAAAAAATTAAACAATTAAAATATAAAAATTAATGAATAATTTTAAAGTATATAGTATAACAATTAAAATAATCAAATCTAAAATAAATTTAAATATAGTTTACTTATAAAATTAGAAAAAAATAGTATATGATATGTATGAAAGTTATAAATAATGAATAATTTAATAAATTTTAATATTTTAATTAATAAAAAAAAGTTAAATTACTTAAAATAATTTAAATAAAAAAAAGTAGAAGAAGTAGTTAAAAACTACTTTTAATTTAAATTAATCTATTCAGGTTTAGAGATTAATTCTACTTTAGATCCAGTTGAACCGTCACCCATGTGAGGAGTTCTTTTTACGGTATCATTGGATTTTTCAATTTCTCTTGCTTCAGTAGCTAAATTAGCAGCAACACTAGCCATTTCATGTGCAGCAGCTACAACAGGTAAAAAGTCTTTGTAGTCTTTCATCATGAAACATCCTTTAGTATCGAGTTTTGCTAAGTTACCACAGATTTCATATGCAGCATATGCTTTTGCTTTTGCATATGGGTTTGAGAATCCACCAGCTTCAACAGCTTTATCAGCAGTAATAATAAGTTTTGGTAATCCAATATCTTTACCTGCATCAACATCTGCAATAATTTTATCAAATGTATCTTGTACTAATCTGTAAGCACCAGTAGCAGCTAATACTTTAATTACATCTGCATTGAATGAAGCCATTTCAGTAGGATCTAACCATTCTCTTCTAGCACCAATCATAGGATCAGCCATTACAATAATGTAACCAATACCTTGTTCGTCCATTTCATCTTTTTTACCTTTACCTGGAGCATCTCCAATAACAAATGCAGGAATGTCTCCTTCAGATAATAATTCCCTTGCTTTAGCAGGACCTGGTGCTCCTGGGTTAGGACTTATGAAAACGCAGAAATCAGGATCAAAGTCTTTTACCTTAGGTACTACTTCTTCTACTTGTTCTGGGTTCATTTTTGCTCCAGAACTGAATACCCTAACATCAATATTAGGTCTGTCTGCTCTTTCATCAAGTAATAATTCTAATACTGGTGATGTACCAATATTTCCGCTTTTAACTATTCCGATTTTTACAACCATAATATCACAATTAATACTATATTAAAATACTTATTAAGTATTTTTGTTTATAAATAAACCAAAAAATTTAAATAATATAATATATTTTTTTCTATAAGTAAAATAAAATAAGGATTTTAAAAGCTTATTATAAACTATAAGTAATTATAATAAATTTTTGAAAAATAATGATTTTAAGAAAAAATTAAAAAAAAGTAATAATTATTTAAAAAATCCACATCTAATAAAAAAATTAAATTTATAAAAAAAAGCTAATTTTATAAAATCCATTTATACTTAAGATAATCTAAATTAACTTATAACTTATAACTTATACTAAGTAATCAATAAAATATTATAACTTATACTTTAAAACTTATAATTTTAAATTTATAAGTTAAATCTTATAACTTATAATAAAAAAATTAAAAAAATAAATTAAGAAACTAAAATTAAAAACAAAAAAATCTAATTAAAATTAAAGATAATAGAAATAGATAATTAAAAAATTAAAATAGAAAACTAATTATCTTTGAGAACTTTTAAATTTAGATCTAGCTCTCCAAATTTTAAAAGTATTTTTAATATTACCTTTTTTAAGTGAATAATTAAAATTATTTATAATATTAACAAGATTATAAATAGCTAATTGACCATTTTCAACAAGATCCCCACTAGGAGGGTATAATTTCATTAATGCTTTTGGAATATCCCAAATATTTACAATAGGAATATTTAATTCTTTAGCAAGATTTATACTACTATGGAAAACATGATAACCATATATTTTAATTGAAGGTACTTTTAATACTCCAGCTTCAATAGTCATACCCATACCTGCACCATAAATAAGTGCATCAGCAGAATAGGTTAAACTAATCATATCAACATGATTATCTAAAACTTTAACTTTAGAAGAATTAGATAAGCTTTCAACATAATTTTTATCAAATCTAAACGGAGCAATAAGTGTTGGATAATCAAAACCATCAACCAATGGAATTAAATCTGATAAATCTTCTTTTTTCAAGTCTCCTCCAAGTAAAACAAGAATATAATGACTAAAACCAAATTTTTCTTCGATTTCTTCTTTAGATAATAAATCATGATTTAAAACTTGATCTTGAACATATTTAGCCATTGGATATCCACCAATATTAATAACATTTTTAAGACCATACTGTATTTTAAGATATAATTCATAATCTTTAGAAGGTACAGTAATAAGATTAGCTTGTGAAATTAATTCAATAGGATTATAAATATCTTGTTCAATATGTAATACAGGAGTTCTTAATAATTTAGCAGCAGCAATAGATTTTCTTACATCTCCAGCATTACCACATGTTATAAGAAGATCAATTTGTTCACCTATCATTGCTTTAAGAGCTTTAAAAATATCTCTAAAAATAAGACCTGCAAGATGAGTATTACCTTTATTAGATTGGTTAGCTCTCCTACCTTCACCAATATAGAAAACTTGATCACAATATGGTTCAATTAATTCTTTAACACCTTCACCATGATATAAACCTATTATTCTAGTATGTTTCCAGTTAAGTTCTCCTTTTTCTTCAAGTTCATTAATACATTTAATTACTGGAATAACAGTTTTAGCTGGTGTTAATTCACAAGCAAAAGCTAAAGTTCTAATTTCAACTTTCTCAATATTATTTTTAGGTGCAAATTTTGTACGTCTAAAGTATTCTCTTGCTTCATTAATACCAGTTACAATAGAATCATCAATTTCTTCTTCAGCATCAGTATCTATATCAGAATTAGAATTAATATGACGTTTATTACTTTCATCATCATCTAAAAGGTTTAAATTATCTAATAATTCATTTACAGATACCCCTACATCTTGTTCAAATTCATTTATAGATACACCAAATTCATCTTCAAATTCTTTAGGAGTCATGTGAAGCTGATTTAATAAATCATCATTTTCATAACTTGTTTTATTCTTATTAGATATATTTGGATTTTTAGACTTTTTAGAATCTCCCATTAAAAACCAACCTAATTTTAAAATTTATAAGATTATATTATGTATAATATATTAAACAAGTTATTTAAATTAAGCGAATTTTATAAAAATTTTAACAATAATCTAAAAACTTAGATAAAATAAAATAAAAGTAAAAATAAGAAATAAATCTTAATTAATAATAAAAT
>NZ_MRCT01000177.1 GCF_002208625.1 Methanobrevibacter sp. 87.7 | reverse complement strand
AATTTATTTTAAAAATAGTATTAATTTTAAATATGATTTTAAGTTTTTAGTTTAAATTTCTAATTTAATAAATTTTATACAAAATAGTTTTTATGTTTAATTTTTATATAATTTAATTAAATATTGATTATTTTTTTTAAAATTAGTTTGTATGTTTTTTTAGCTATTTTTTTGTTTTTTTAAAATTAGTTTGTTTATTTTTAGTCTAAAAATAGCTATTTATTAATTAAAAATTAGTATATTTAAGTGTTTAATAAAATGAAAATAAAGTATTTTAATAATATATTAAAAATACTTATTTATTCAAGTACAGCATGTCTATTTTTTAAATCACTTTCAGTTTCACCCATTTCTTCCATTAATTGTGCTATAATTCCATCAAGGAAAACAAGTGATGTTAATTCAAATGCAGTACCTAATGGTGTAAGTGAAGTGTAGTTGCCATCTATTTGGCGTTTTAAGTAATTTTTATCATTTGATTCTGCTTTAGTTCTTCCTTGTATATAAATAGAAACATCGGATAATTTACCTAAGGAAGATTCTACATATGATGTAAATGATAATACTTTAGCACCTCTTTCTTTAGATGTTTTTGCTGCTGAAACTATTGTATTTGTTTCTCCAGAACCAGATATTGCAAAAATTGCATCATCTTTATTAATTGCAGGAGTAATTGTTTCACCAACAACATAAGCACTAATACCTAAGTGCATTAATCTCATTGCAAATGCTTTACCTACAAGTCCTGATCTTCCAGCACCTACTACAAAGACATTTTCTGAACTTAAAATAACATCCATAAATTTTTTGATATCTTCATCATTTAAATATTTTTCAGCACTTTGTATATTATCTATAATTGCATTTATTGATGATTTCATTTGTTCCATAATATCTCTAACCTAATTCTAACCTATATTTATTAATACATATATTATTTTTAATTTATTAATATATAATATTATATAAGTATATTATTTAATAAATATTTATTAGATTAAAAATTCTTTAATTTTTTTTTAAAATATTAATTTTTTAGTAGGTTAAATTATGAATATAAAACCATTAGTGAATATTGAAATTGATGGAAAAATATATAATTATAAATTATTTCAATCATTAGACCTTTTATCTAAAACATATTCACAACGAAAAGCTGCTAAAAAATTAGGAATATCTCATTCTGTTTTTAATAGACGTATACTTAAAGCTGAAAAAGAATTAGGATATAAATTAGTTAATAAAATAGGTTCTGGAAGTGAACTTACAGATGATGCTTTAAAACTTTTAGATTTATATCATACCTATAATAATCGTCTTAAAAAATCTAAAAGTATTCGTATAGCTGGAGGCCATATAATAACTGGATTAATTGAGTCTCTTGATTTACCATTTAATCTTGAAGTTTTTAGTACAGATACAGATAGTGCATTTAGTCTTGCTCAGGATGATTTAATAGATATTCTTGCATTAGATGATCCTTTAATTGCATTAAGTAATAATTTAGATTTTACACCTATTGCATTTGATTATATGGTTCTAGTTGCTAATAATAAAAATAATAAAAAAATAGAATCTGTTAAAGATTTATCTAATTTGAATTTTGTTCCTGTAAAAGGGACTGCTCAAAGGTTAGTATGGGATACATTAAAAGATAATAATATTCCTTTTAATTTAGAAAAAGAAGTTAAATCACAATTTGATGCATTTAAAATTGTTAAAAATTCTGATAATCTTTATACTTTTTTAAATGGTAGCTATTTTAAAGGTAATGATGTATTGAAAAATCAAACTATTCATTCTCTTGGTTTTGTATATTCTCAAGGTCTTGATTCAGAAATTGATAAATTTGTTAATTATATTTCTAATAATTGTTCTGATTTAATTAAATTACAGGGTTTTAGTTCTTTTTGATTTTTGTTTTTTTTTAAATTCTGATTTAATTAAATTACAGGGTTTTAGTTCTTTTTGATTTTTGTTTTTAATATTTTTTACTTATTTAATGGTATTTTATGTATTGGTGATTTTTTATTTAATTTATATTATACTTTAATTTATAAAGTCAATTTATTTTTTTAATAAACTTTTTATTTTAAAAAAATTTAATATTTTATTAATTTTCATGAGCTATGGAAAATATATAATATTTTGTATATTATAATATTTTATAATGGAAATATGATTTTTAACTTATGTATTTTTTAACTATTTTTAAGGTGATTATATGAAGAATAATACAAAATTACTAGTAATTGGACATACTGCATCTGATTTTATTATTGATGTTCCAGAATTTCCTAAACCAAATACTTCAGCTCATATGGATTCATTAAAAAATTTACAAGGTGGGGCAGCAGCTAATGTTGCAATGTGTGCTGCTACTTTTGGTTTAGATACTAGTTTAGTCTCTTCTGTTGGTGAAAGTTTTTTAAATTCTGAGTATTATTATAATTTTAAAAAAGTTGGGGTAAACACAGATTATTTCATTACAGTAGAAGATGAGTTAATTCCTACTGCTATTATGGTAAATGATAAAGAAAAAGATACAATTACCTATTTTTATGAAGGTTCTGGTAAAGCATTTGCTAATGCAGATGTTCCTGTAGAAGCTATTAAATCTGTTGATGCAATTCATTTAGCAACAGGTAATCCTGATTTTAATTGGAAATGTTCATGTGAAGCTAAAAAACAAGGTAAAATCTTATCATTTGATCCAGGTCAAGATTTAAATATTTATAGTTTAGAAAGATTAAAACAGGTTATTGAAAATTCTACAATATTATTTGGAAATAATTTTGAAATTGATAGGATTAAAGATTCTTTAGATCTTGATATTGAAGGTTTACTTAATTTAGGTCCTAAAATTATTCTTAAAACATGTAGAGAACATGGAAGTTACATTTATACTAAAGATAAAGAATATAAAATAGATGCTATATATAGGCCGGCAGTAGATCCAACTGGAGCTGGAGATTCTTATAAAGCAGGATTTTTATATTACTACTTAAATGGTAAATCTTTAGTGGAATCTGCTAAATTTGCATCTTCTGTATCTTCATTTATTGTTGAAAAACAAGGTTGTCAAACTAATATTCCTAGTTTAGAACAAGCAAAAGAAAGGATGAATAATTTCTATAATGATTAAATTTTATTAATTTTTAATTATTCTTTTTACTATTTTTTTTTATTTTATTTTTTGAGTTTAATTTTTTGTTCTTTTGGATAATTTTATTTTATTTTATGTTTTGAGTTTAATTTTTTGTTCTTTTGGATAATTTTATTT
>NZ_MRCT01000176.1 GCF_002208625.1 Methanobrevibacter sp. 87.7 | reverse complement strand
TTAAAAATTAATTTAAAAAAATTTTTAAAAAAATACTTAATTTTATAAAAAATAAACTTAAAAAATAAAACACTAAAAAATTTCAAAAGAATAAACTTAAAAAACAAAAAATTTGAATAAAATTAATAAACTACCAAAGACAATAAGAATATTTTAATAAAAGATAGTAAAATAAAAATTAAAAGTATTTAAAATCTTAAATATTAATTAAAACTTCTATTTTAATATTTTTAATAATTAATTAAGTTAATTATATAAAATAACGATTTTTTAAAAAAATAATTAAAAAACTAATAAAAATAAATAAAATAAAAAAACCGAAAACTTTATATATAAGTACTTGCATACTATATTATAGTTACTAAAAGTAACTTTAAAAAAAACAAAAAGAAATAATTAATTTAAGAAATATGAATTGATTATTTCATATAAATAAATTTAAAATTTTATGATTATTAATTTACATTAAAATTAACAATGAAAATTAAAAAGAAACTTAAATAAAATTTTAAGTACTTGAAGTTAATTTAATAAAAATTATTAATAG
Organism: Methanobrevibacter sp. 87.7; assembly: GCF_002208625.1. Lineage (GTDB taxonomy): Archaea > Methanobacteriota > Methanobacteria > Methanobacteriales > Methanobacteriaceae > Methanarmilla. The sequence goes on along the minus strand of NZ_MRCT01000176.1, from coordinate 2,756 downwards.
CTTATACTTATAATTTATTGAGCTTCAATCAATAAGGAGATGATTATTATGGCTGAAAATAATAATAAAAATCCAACATTAAAAGTTGCAGAAGCTTTATCACAACGCGATATTGGTCAAGGTATTGCAAGAATTGATCCAAACGCAATGAGTGAATTAGGTCTTAAAGAAGGAGACATTATTGCTATTAAAGGATCAAAATTAACTGCTGCTACTGTAGTAGCATCACAATCAGATATTGGTCTTGGAATCATAAGGATTGATGGTACCATAAGGAAAAATTCTGGTGCATCAATTGGTGAAGAAGTTGAAATTAAAAAAGCTGATGTAAAAGAAGCTAAAAAAATCGTTCTTGCACCAACTGAAAACAATGTTAAAATTCAAGGTGACATCCGTGGATTATTCATGAACAAAATCATGGTTAAAGGAGACATTGTAGGATCTGGAATTAAACCATCAATGTTTAATGGAAGCCGTAGCCCATTTGATGATATGTTTAATAACTTCATGGATATAAGTCCAATGGGTGAATTAAAATTCGCAGTAGTTTCAACACACCCAACTGGAGTAGTTAAAGTAGGTCCAAATACTCAAATAACTCTTGAAGATCATCCAGTAGATGTATCTAAATTAGAAGGTGTTTCAAACCTTGTAAATGTAAGTTATGATGATATTGGTGGTCTTAAAGATGAAGTTAGAAAAGTAAGGGAAATGATTGAGATTCCTCTTAAAAGGCCAGAACTTTTCGATAGATTAGGTATTGCACCACCAAAAGGAATTTTAATGCATGGACCTCCAGGAACTGGAAAAACATTACTTGCAAAAGCTGTAGCTAGCGAAAGTGATGCTCACTTTATTGCAATTAATGGACCAGAAATCATGAGTAAATATGTAGGTGGATCTGAAGAAAACTTAAGAGAATTCTTCGAAGAAGCTGAAGCAAATGCACCATCTATTATATTTATTGATGAATTAGATGCTATTGCACCTAAAAGGGAAGAAACCCAAGGTGAAGTAGAAAGAAGAACAGTTGCACAACTTCTAACATTAATGGATGGTCTTAATTCAAGAGGACAAGTAGTTGTTATTGGAGCAACTAACAGACCAGATTCATTAGACCCTGCATTAAGAAGACCTGGAAGATTTGATAGGGAAATTGAAATAGGTGTCCCTGACAAAGAAGAAAGGAAAGAAGTACTTGAAATTCACACAAGAAACATGCCTTTAGCAAAAGATGTTGATCTTGATAAAATTGCTGAAAATACTCATGGATTTGTAGGTGCAGATCTTGAATCATTATGTAAAGAAGCAGCAATGAGAGTTGTAAGGAGAATTGTCCCAGATATTAAATCTGAAGATGAAAAAATTCCAGAAGAAACTCTTAAAAAAATCGTTGTAACTAAAAATGATTTTAAAGAAGCATTAAAAGAAATTCAACCATCTGCATTAAGAGAAGTTCTTGTTCAAATTCCAGATGTAAAATGGGATGATATTGGTGGATTAGAAGATGCAAAACAAGAATTAAAAGAAGCTGTTGAATGGCCATTAAAATACCCTGATAAATTCAAAGAATTCCATGTTGAGCCACCTAAAGGAGTATTATTATATGGTCCTCCAGGAACTGGAAAAACCTTACTTGCAAAAGCAGTAGCAAACGAAAGTGATGCTAACTTTATTGCAATCAAAGGTCCAGAACTTCTATCTAAATGGGTAGGAGAATCAGAAAAAGGTGTAAGAGAAGTATTCAGAAAAGCAAGACAAACTGCACCAACAGTTATCTTCTTTGATGAAATTGATTCAATTGCTAACACTCGTGGAAGCGATGCTGGAGGTTCTGGTGTTACCCAAAGAGTAGTTAACCAATTACTTACAGAAATTGATGGAATGGAAGATCTTCATGATGTAGCAATTATTGCTGCAACTAACAGGCCAGATATTATTGATCCTGGATTAATGAGACCTGGAAGATTTGACAGACATATTAAAGTTGACACACCAAATGAAGAAAGTAGACTTGCTATCTTCAAAGCTCATGCAGACAAAATGCCTCTTGCAGACGATGTTGACCTTGAAAAATTAGCAAAACATAGTGAAGGTTATGTCGGAGCAGATATTGAAGCTGTTTGTCGTGAAGCAGCAATGTTAACTTTAAGAGAAAATATGGATGCTAAAGAAATCCATATGAAAGCATTTAACCAAGCTATGGATAAAGTTAAACCTAATAAAGAAAACACTGATGAAATGGTCCAATACTTATAGATAAATAATTAACCTCTATTAATAAATAAGTAAAAAACCAAAACATGAGCTTAAAAGCTTATTAAATGAGTGTTTATAAGCTGAACCTACTTATAAACACTTAACCCTCTAAAAAATAAATTGATAGTGTTTATAAGCAAAACCTACTTATAAACACTTAAATATCATATTAAATAAATTAAATCTACCATAATTAAATATAAATTAAAAAAGCGATATGGAAAACCATAAATTAGAAATCTCTCTTAAAAATTTAGAAATTTAGATATAGAAACACGTAAGTAAAATTTAAACACGTAAAAATTAAAATCATATAATTATCATTTTTCTTCTGCTATGATAATTATATTAAAACAAAACAAAGGATATTATTAATATAATATCTTAAGAAAATCTTTTAAATATCGGATGTAAATTTTAACACATAGAAAAATAAGAATTAGATTATTTTATAAGATAATTTAATTCTTATTTTTTTTAAAATATTAGTAATACTT
>NZ_MRCT01000175.1 GCF_002208625.1 Methanobrevibacter sp. 87.7 | reverse complement strand
ATATTATGGATTTTCTTAAGTTTTATCTTTTGATAATATTAAATTTTTAGCTATTTTTAAAAATTAGATTTTTTATGTTTAATATTTTGTTTTTATAAATTTAATTAAAAAATAAAAATAAGTATAATATTTTTAATAATCTAAATTAAAAATTTAATTAATATTATTTAAAATATATAATAAACTATTAAATTTATAAATTATTTAATTCATATAATGGATTCAATGTTTTATATCTTCCATATTTAATACTATTATATACATAGTCATTTGATTTTTCAATTGATTCTCTTAAATCATAATTTTTTATAAGATATCCACATACTGCAGCAGAAAAAGTACATCCAGAACCATGTGTATTATTTGTTTTAATTAATTCTTGGGTGTATACTTTAATATCTCCATCATATAAAATACTTTGTCCATTTAAATGTCCACCAGTAATTATGACATTTGTTTTTTTACCTATTTTTTCTGCAGCTTTTATTCCATCATTAAGATTATTAATTTTAATTCCAGATAATGTTTCTGCTTCTTTAATATTAGGACATACAAGTACTCCATTAGGAATTAAATATTTTTTTAAATATTTACTATAATCATTATTCATTAAGTTAGCACCAGAACTTGCTACCATTACAGGATCTATTACAATTTTAAGGTCATTTTCATTTATTTTTTCACTTACTAATTTTATAATTTCTTTAGAATATAACATTCCTGTTTTTCCATATTCAATAGGGTAAGCATCTAATATTGAATCAAATTGTAATGATATAAAATCAGTATCTACTTCTTTTATTCCATATACTTTATCAGGATTTTGTGCAGTTAGATTTGTAACTACTGAAGTTCCATGTATTCCTAGTGCACTAAATGTTTTAATATCTGTAAGTATTCCTGCTCCTCCAGAAGGATCAAGTCCAGCAATTGTAAGTCCAATCATTTTAATCACATTAAAAAAAGTTTTTTAAAATATTTATCTAAAATTAAAAATTATAAAAAAAGAGATTTAAAGAAAAATTTTTAATTTTTTCTTTCAACTTCAAGTCTTTCAGGGCCATGTACTGATTTAACACTAATTCCTAAAGATCTAAGGTATTCTTTAGTTTCTGTTCCATCTCCATGAATTAAGATTTCACCAAGATCTTCTTTTGTATTAACATCCATTGCCATGAAAAATGAATCATGAATCATTGGTGTAAAATTATGTTTATCTGCTTGTTTAATATGTTTTATAAAACTAAAATCACCAAATTTCATTTCAATTGTTGATGGTTGTATTATTAATGCATTAGTTCCTCCACCTTTTGAAGGTACTATTACAAATTTCATAAATTTAGTTTGTTCAAGTAACATACTAATATTTGTTTTACCAATAAGCGGAACATCTGAAGGTAAAATAATAACTCTTTTAACTTTATCTTTTACTTCATCCATTGCTTGAAATAATGCATTATTTAGATTATTATCTTCCTCTGTTTCTTTTTCTATTATTGTATTTAAATCAAGATTTTTAGCATAATCAAGTACTTCTTCATCAGAACTAACTATATAAATTTCATCAACATTATCTTTTAATGCATTTGTAACATCTTTAAGCATTGTTTTTAAAAGATTTTCTCTTTCTTCTAAATTTAAAAATGGTGATAATCTTGTTTTTCCATTTGAAAATTTACTTACTGGAATAATTGCATATATTTCATCCATTATAACACTTCATTAATTTTTTTAATATGTTTTTGCAATTGAACTAATATGTTTTGCTTTTTTACCACAATGGATACAAACAGCATTAGTATCTTCATCAAGTTCTTCACAAGAACCAAGTACATCCATATCTGTTTCTTTTTCAATTGCTTGTCCACATTCAGTATCTCCACACCAATAGAATTTGGTGATATTTCCATTTTCTGCACTAGGTTTTAATTCTTCTTCTTTATCTACAAATTTTATAGAATCATTAAATTTGTCCCATGCTTTTTTATATAATTCATTATGTATTGTTTCAAGATTTTCTTTAATATTGTTTGCTAAATTGTTATCAATTGGAAGTTCTGATTTTTCACCATTATCTCTTCTTACAATAACAACTTTATTTGCTTTTAAGTCTCTTGGTCCAAGTTCTATTCTTAATGGACTACCTTTTTGTTCAATATCAAAGAATTTTTTTCCTGGACGAATATCCCTATCATCTATTTTTACACGGATTTTTAAATTTTCAAGTGCTTCTTTAATTTCATTACATTTACTAAGAACTTCTTCTGCACCTTTTTTAAATAAAATAGGAACAATTACTACTTGTGTAGGTGCTACAGTAGGTGGAAGGACAAGACCTTTTTCATCTCCATGTATTGCAATTGCAGATGCAATTACACGGTCTGAAATACCGTAACAAGTTTGATATACATAATCATGATTTCCTTCTTTATTTTCAAAGGTAATATCAAATGTTTTTGCAAATGTTTGACCTAAATTATGTACTGTACCTATTTGTAAAGTTTTTCCATCTGGGAAAATAGTATCAAATGCTATTGTGTAATCTGCACCAGGGAATTTATCCCATACTGGTCTATTACTAATCAAATAAGGTATTGCAAGTTTATCAAAGATTTCTTTATAAATTTTAATACCTGTTTTTACTTGTTTATCAGATTCTTCTTTTGTAGCATGTGCAGTATGTGCTTCAACAAAACTAGTAATTTCACGAACTCTAATCATAGGTCTTGTATGTTTTGTTTCATATCTAAAAGTATTTACTTTTTGATAGATTTTAATTGGTAAATCAATATGTGATCTAATCCATAATGAAAACATAGGGTAAATTGCAGTTTCACTTGTAGGTCTAAGTGCTAGTTGTTCATTTAATTCTTTTTTACCACCATGTGTTACCCAATATACTTCATCTTCAAATCCTTTTACATGTAATCCTTCTTTTGCAAGTTCACTTTCTGGAATTAAAAGAGGAAATAGAGTTTCATCATGTTCTTTGTCAAGTAATTCTGTAACATAATTATAGTAATTTTTTCTTATTTGAAATCCATATGGTCTCCAAACACACATACCTTTAATAGGGTATCTTGAATCTATAATATCTGCTGTATCTAAGATATCATGGAACCATTCACTAAAATTTTCCATTAAATCACCATTTTATAATTTTTAATAGTATTTATAAAAATAAGCATTGTTTATTTTAAAACAATTATTGTAAATTATTTTATAATATGTTTATTATCTTTTTTTTAATTAATAAAATGTTTGAATATTTTTAAGGTTTATTTTTTAATATAGATTAATTAGATATTTAGATTGATTAAATTC
>NZ_MRCT01000174.1 GCF_002208625.1 Methanobrevibacter sp. 87.7 | reverse complement strand
GTTTTATATTACTATTTTTATTTTAATATACTTTATTTATTATCCTTTTATTTTTTTTAAATCATGATTATTTAAATTATTTTTTAATTAAATTTTATTTATTTTTTAGTTTATTTTTTTAAATAATTTTCAGTTAATATAGAAACCTATTTATATTTATTTACATAATTTATTAATATGAAGTCGTATTTTGAGAATTTATTAAATGAATGGAGTATGGTTTTATTATCTCCAGAACTTTTGTTTGATGAAAAAAGTAAAGATGGTGGATATGCTGGAATAATTACTTTAATATTCTTTTCTATATTTTTAGGTCTTATTTCTGGTATATTATCAAAGAGTTTTGTTGTTTTTATTGTTGTTGCAATTTTTCTGATTATTTTTACTATTGTATTTAATATTGTGCAGACTATTTTTATTTATATATTTTCTAGATTACTTGGTGGAGAAGGTAGTTTTAAAAGTACTTTTAATTTACTTGGTTATCTTAGTGTTATAGATATTTTTACACTTATTGGTTTATCTTTAACTTCTATTGGTAATTTGATTATAATACCTATTTCAATGCTTGTTTTATTATGGAAAGCAGTTTTAGTTGTGATTTTAGTAAATTCTGAGTTTAAAATAGGATTAGGTAAATCCTTTTTATCTTCTTTCGGTATTTTAGCATTAATTTTAATTTGTTTAATGGGAGTGTTATAATGGAAACTAATAAAATAATTGGAATACTTATAATTCTTGCATTAATTTTATCAATAGTTTTTGCATCTTTTAGTTTTGTAACAGGTTCTGATCAAGAAGAGCTTAAATCAATTACATTAAATCAATCACAATTAAATGAATCAAATATAAAAACTGTAAATATTAATGTAGACAAGTATTGTGGTGGAGTTGATTTTAATTTTGTAAATAATTCAAGTAGTATTGTTAATGTATCTACTAAAGATCAGTCACCTAATATGAATTATACTGTAAATGGAAGTACTTTAAATGTCTATTTAAATTCAAATTCTTCTGATGACACTATTGAATTAAATAATAAATATGAGTATAATATTAATCAGAAAATTATTCTTGGTGGAAGTAATTTAAATGTTTCACAAGGTTCAAAAATTAACTCTTTAAACAATTATATTAATCTTGGTGGTATAAACATCGTGTTTGGTGGAGGGGAATTAAAGAATGTATATTCTCAAATTAATACTGGTGGTTTAAATATCATGGGAACTAGTCCGAAAGGTATTAGTAATATTAATTCATTTATAAGTACTGGTGGTTTTAATGTACGTATTGACAATCCAGTTGTAGAATTAGTTTCATATATTGGAGTAGGTGGTAATAATATAGCTAATGCTGAAAAAATTGATGAAAATCATTTTAAAAGTCTTAATTATAATAATAGTTCAAGTGATAAATTAAGAATAAATAGTGATATAGAAGTAGGTGGATTTAATTTTTAAATTCATTTATTTTTAATCTTTATTTTATTTTTTAGTTTTTTTTTAGTTTTTTTATTTATTAATTTTTGTGTTTTAAATTTTTATTTCTAAATTTAATAAAAAAGTAGTTATAATTTTAAATTTTTATAAACAGTTATATTTACAATTATAACATTTATTTTCATCACACCATGGAATTATTTCATTGTTTTTCATTTTTTCTCTTTCTTCTTTTAAAAAATTATCATTATATCCTAAATCAATATTAGACCATGGAAGTTCATCATTAATATTATAATGTGGAATGTACTTTTTCCAGGTATTCGTGTTAATCTTATTTTGAATAGAATATTCTAAAAGTTCTGAAATATTTTCATCACCACATGATAAAACATATTGTTTTAAACCTATTTTTGCACTATCAAATTTTACATTTATTCCTTTAAGTTGGCGTTTAAGATAACGTATTTTTGATTTAATAGATTTAATATTGTATTCTTCCCACTGTAATGGTGTTTGAGCTTTAGGAATTAGTGGATTTATACTAAATTTTATAGAAATACCTTTTCTTTTTTTAGAATCAATTTTTTTAATATATTTTGCAAGTTCTTTAAGATCTTCATTAGTTTCATTAGGAAAACCTATAATAAAATATAATTTTAAATTAAAACCTATTTTTATTGCTAAATCACATATTTTTTCTATTTTTTCATCACTAATATCTTTATTAATTGAACGTCTAAGTTTATATATTGATTCTGGTGCAATTGTAAGTGTTTTTTGACCACTTTTTTTAAGGGATTTTAAAGATTCTTCTGTTATAGTTTCAATTCTCATTGAAGGTGTTGATATTTCAAAACCTCTTTTATATAATTCTTCTGTTAATTCATTAATATTAGAATAATCACTTACAGAAGGTGCAATTAATGTAACTCTATTAAGATTACTATTTTTTCTTGCTATTTCGCTAATTTCTATTAATTTTTCAAGTGAACTTTCTCTTTTAGGTCTATATAAATATCCTGACATACAGAATCTGCAACCTCTAGAGCATCCTCTTGAAACATTTAATAAAATCCCATTTCCAAATACTGGTTTATAATCTTCATTATCGGTGTGAATTACTATGGGATATTTTATATGGTATGCTTTATCCATATTTTCAACAAGTACAATATCTGTTTTGTTATTAAATTTTGGAATATAAATTCCATCAAGTTCTAAGAACTCTTCAAGTTGTTCTCGAGGATTATCTAGATTTCTATAAATATCTATTAAATCATTAAGAACCATTTCCCCTTCACCGATTATAAACATATCAATAAATGGACTAAGTGGCATAGGATTTGCAGTAACACAAGGACCTCCTGCAATGATTAAAGGGTCTTTACTAGTTCTATTTTTACTATATAATGGAATATCAGAAGCTGCAAGCATTTTTACTAAATTAAAGTAATCTTCTTCGAATTGTATTGTGAAACTCAATATATTAAAATCTTTAGCTGGGCTATTAGACTCAATACTTCTAGTTTTCGGATAAATAATTCTTTCACACCAAGTATCATTAATTTCATTTATTAAATTATATAATATTTGATAACCAAGTGAAGACATAGCTACTTTATAAATATTTGGATAAATTAACCCGAATCTGATTTTTATGTTTTTCAGTTTCTTTTGAACTATGTTTTCTTCATATAACATATTATCCCATTTTTATTTAATTTAAATTTTAATTAATTTTTATAATAAATTTTATATGTATTCTTTTGTGTTTTTTCTTATTTTCTAGTTTTTTTTATCTAGTTTTTGTTTGTTTTTATTATTTTCTAGTTTTTTTTTTTTTTTTTTGGTTTTTTTTTTTTTTTGTTTTTTTTTTCTTTTTT
>NZ_MRCT01000173.1 GCF_002208625.1 Methanobrevibacter sp. 87.7 | reverse complement strand
TTATTTTTTTTATTGATTGTGCTTTTTTTATTATTATTTTAATAATATTGTTTTTTAGTTATTTTTTATTTTTATATTTTTTAATGATTTTTTGAAGTTTTTTGTTTTAATATTTTTTAAATTTATAAATTTTACTTAATTTATTTTAATAATATTTAAAGTTTATTTAATAAGTATTAAATATTAAGAAATAAATAGTACGTAATGTATTTTTTCCATGTTTGTAAAAAGGAGGTAATACTCTTGACTGAAAATGAAGTTTTAGAAAATTCAGTTAAAAATTCTGTAATAAATTATAAAAGTGATAAAACAACATTATCAAAAATTGGAATGTCTTATTTTTTCTTGCTTTTGATAATGTTTATTATCCCAACAGTATTAATTGGAATATTTCATACAAATGATAATAATTTTGCATTATTGTTTAATTTCATTGGTTTTGTTGTTGGTTTTATATTTTTACGTTATTATATTAAAAAAATACCTAAATCTGATAATATTGAAAATAATAGTTTATCAATATATAAATATGTTTATTATTTGATTATGGGTTATGGATTAATGATTTTTGGATATTTTATTTCAAATATCTTAAAAGGTTTTTTTGTTCCAACAGGTGTTGATCCACTTCAAACCCTTCAATCTTCAAATATAATTGGAACATTTTTTTATGCTGTAATATTTGGTCCAATCTTTGAGGAATATTTTTTCCGTAAATTCCTTATTGATAGAACAATAAGATATGGTGAATTATTTGCAGTTTTAACTTCTGCATTTATGTTTATGATTTATCATATGAACATTTATCAGTTCTTAGGAGTATTTTTATTTGGAATAATACTTGCTCATGTTTATATAAAAACTAATAATATTTTATATACAATTACAATGCACCAAATTGGAAACTTTTTAGGTTTAATTGTTCCAACTGTTATTGGTTCAAGTAAAGTACTTATAGATGGATATAATATATTTGAATTTGTTTTAATGTGTTTATCTATTGGATTTTTCATATATTATTTATATTATGTTAAATTTAAGAATAATACTGGTTTATCTAATAGAGAATTATTTAAAATGTTTTTTACTAATACTGGAACTATTCTATTTATATTATTTGGTTTAGTAATTGCTTTATTAAATTTAAACATGCCATGGATTGTTAGTTTATTACATTAATAATCCTTTTTTTTTTTTAATCTTATTTTTTTACTTTATTTTTAATATTTTTTGTAAAAATAAGTTTTTAATATCTATTATTTAAAATTTAAAAAAATGAGTATATAAAATTGATATAGAATTTAATTTTAATTTTTAATAAAAATAGTAAAAAAGAATATTTATAATATTCTTTAATTTTACTTGAAGCTTATTATCTTATGATTTAAGATATTATTATTAGTTTTTTTAGCTATTTTTTCTGATTTAATTTTTTTAGTATTTCTTAGCTATTTATGATTTAAGATAATAATATTCTCCAGCTTCTTTTTGTTCACGATCAAGATAACTGTTAAGTTTATTTACACGTGGACGTTTTGTTTCTTTATCACGTCTAAATGTAATATTTAAATCAGATAAGAATTTATTCATAGATGTTCTAAGATCACTAGGTTTAGATGCATAACCTTCAACACCAGGTTTACCATTAAATACCATAGCTCTATCTGAAATATAATCAATAAATATTATATCGTGATCTATAATTAAACTTGCAGCATTTTTACTTTCAACAATTTTTCTAATAACTTTACCTGCAGTTAATCTTTGTTCTACATCTAAGAAAGCAGTAGGTTCATCAAATAAATATAAATCTGCATCTTTTGATAATGTAGTTGCAATTGCAAGACGTTGGAGTTCTCCTCCACTTAAATGTTCTACATCTTTATCAAGTAAATCTTTAAGTTGTAAAGGATTTCCTATTTCACTTTCAAATATTTTAGAACCAAATTCTGGAACATTCATATATAAATAATCTTGAACTCTTCCTTTGAAATCAGTTACAATATATTGTGGTTTATATGCAATTTCAATTTCAGTATCTACTTCACCTTTTGTTGGTTTAACTTCACCAGCAAGCATTTTAGCAAATGTAGTTTTACCAATACCGTTAGAACCAAATGCAGTTACAATTTCATCTTTATATATTTCTCCAGCATTTGCAGAAATTTTAAATCCATCATATTCTTTAGTTAAATCACTATATGAACTTAAAGTTTCACCTTCATCTTCTGGAGTAGGTGGACGAATTGAAAACTCTATTGGTGTTTTTCTCATTCTAATATTTTCTTCTTTTAAGAAACCATTTATATATGCATTAATTCCAACTCTTACTCCTTTCATACCAGAGACTACACCATAAGCTCCAGGTTTACCATATAAAACATGTATATTATCAGATAATGCATCTAAAGTAGCTAAATCGTGTTCAATTACAAGTACTGATTTACCTGCTTCTGCAAGTGATCTTATTACTTTCACTGCATTAAGTCTTTGTTTTACATCTAACCATGATGTAGGTTCATCGAAGTAGTAAAAATCACCTTCACGAAGTATGGATGCAGCTATTGCTACTCTTTGAAGTTCTCCTCCACTTAATTTAGACATATTTCTGTTAATAACAGTTTCTAAGTTAAGGTTTTCTACAACATAATCTAGTTGGTCTCTTTCATCAACATTAGATAATAAATCATTTACATTACCTTTTACTACTTTTGGTAAATATTCAATAGCTTGAGGTTTATGTATGACTTTTATATCTTTATTTGCTAATTTTTTAAAATAACTTTGAAGTGCAGAACCTCTATAATATTCAATAACATTATCCCAACTTGCTTCAGTTTCCCAATCTCCAAGATTTGGAATAAGTTCTCCAGATAAGATTCTCATAATTGTTGATTTTCCAATACCATTTTGACCAAGTAAACCAACTACTGTTCCTTCTTTTAATGTAGGTAAATGGAATAATTCAAACATATTTTGACCATATCTATGAATAGGGTCGTTAAGTGCTTCTGGTAAATTTATTACTGATATAGCATCAAATGGACATCTTGTAGTACATATTCCACATCCTTCACATAATTCTTCAGAAATAAGTGGTTTTTTTGTTTCTTCATCAATAGTTATAGTATCTTCTTCCATTCTAACTCCAGGACAGTAATTTATACAAACATAATTACATTTTTTTGGTTGACATTTTTCCTGGTCTAATATAGAAATTCGACTCATATTATCTCCTTAAATAAATAAAATTAATATAATAATAAAAAATAATTATAAAAATAAGTTGATTTTTTAGTAAAAGTTAATAGTTTTTTATTTTTTAAAAATTCTATAAAAAATTTTATCAACTTAAATATAATATATAATTT
>NZ_MRCT01000172.1 GCF_002208625.1 Methanobrevibacter sp. 87.7 | reverse complement strand
TTTTAAGTCTATATTTTTAAAAAAAATGTAAAATAAATTATAAAAATTATTAATTTTAATAAAATTTACAAAATCTTTATCATAGATTTTTAATCATACAAAATTCATTGTATATTAAATAATTATAATTAAACTTAACTAAATTTATAGTTAAATTAATAAATACTTAAGTAAAATATAGGAAATTTTATGAAAAGATTTAATAAATCAATGATATTTATTATACTCATTATCTTCCTTTTATTAAGCATAGGATCTGTTTTTGCAACTGATGTTAATACTACCACTACACAAATAGCAGATTCAAACAGTACAAATGATGTTGTTTCTAGTAACCATACTGATATAAATAATATTAATTATGCTGATAGTAATGTAGTTTCTAGTAAAGAACCTAATGAAATTCTTACTGAAAACGAAAATAGTGAAAATAATTATTATATTAGTCCAAACGGAAATGGAAATGGTTTAAGTCCAAATGATCCATCTAACTGGAAAGCTATATATCCAAATCTTAAAAATGGTACAGTAGTTAATTTTTTAGATGGTAATTATACAAATTTTTATACTGAACTTGAAAATTTAAATATTACCCTTAAAAACTACAATGGACAAAAACCAATACTTGACCGTGAAGAAAAAGGTAAAATGATTTGGACAGACAAATCTAGTATTACCATAATCGGTTTAACATTTATAAATGGACGATCTAAACTTGGTGGAACTATTTACTTTACTAATAATAATGAAACTACAATTATAAACTGTACATTTATGAATAATGTTGCAGAAGAAGGTTCATCAATATATTCCCATTCAAATTTAACTATTATAAACAGTAGTTTTATAAATAATATTGGAAATTATGGTGCAGGTATTTATTCTAGAGGAAACCTCAGTATAGAAAATTGTAAATTTATAAAATCATTTGCATATTATTGGGGTGGAGCTATCTATGGACTTGAAAATGTAAATGTTACTAATTCAAGTTTTGATAATTGTACTTCCTCAAAATGGGGTGGAGCAATATTTAGTGCAGAAGACGCAAATATTATAAATTCTACCTTTAAAAATAATAATGTCACATTATACCATGGTGGAGCAATATACAGTAAAAATAACAATAATATAAACAATTGTAACTTTACTAATAACACTGCAAAAGGATATGCTGGAGCAATTTTCTCAGAAAATAGTACAAAAGTATATAATAGTAACTTTATTAATAATACAGCTCAAACAAAAAATGCAGGTGCTATCTTATCAGAAAATACAACAGAGATAGAAAATTCTTCATTTATTAATAATACTGCTTTAGAAAATGCTGGAGCAATACACTCTATTAATGAAATAAAAGTAAATAATAGTACATTCGTTAATAATGCTGCTAATAATATGGGTGGAGCAATATACTGTGAAGATAATGTTAAAGTAAATAATTCAAGTTTTAAAAATAATACTGCAGATATTGGTGGAGCAATAACTTCAATATATGATAGTTTCATTGATAATTCAATATTTGATAATAATACTGCTAAAAATTCTGGTGGAGCAATAGTTGCTAATAAAGGAGCTAGTATAATCAACAGTACATTTACTAATTCCAATGCTACTAGATATGGTGGAGCAGTTTATGCAAATGATAATGTTAACATTGAAAATAGTAGTTTTATAAATAGTAATATTAATTTATATGGTGGAGCAGTTTATACACCATCTAATGTTTCTGTAGTAAACGGTACTTTCAAAAATAGTTATTCTGGACGTAATGGTGGAGCAATATATGCTAATAATACATCTATTGCAAACAGTACATTTGAAAATAATAGTGCTCTTGTTTATGGTGGAAGTGTATATGCATATAATGTAACAGTTAATAATTCCAATTTCACTGACAATTCTGCATTTAATGGTGCAGCAATTTACACAGATAATGTAATAATTAATAATTCAAATATTAAAAATAATGCTGCTCGTGGTGATGGAATCGTATATGGTGTAAACGGAACTATTGAAAACTCCAATATTACAGATAATAAAGCTAATGATAATAATGTTGTTACAGTATTTGGAAATTTAAATATAATTAATAGTAATCTTAATACTAAAAATGTAGCAAATTCAACTAGTGTAAATTACAATAATAAAACATACTATTATGATACTACAAATAAAGTAAATGCTATTAAATTATACAAACCAGATGGAACAATTAATTATATAATGAATGATACTGGAATCATAGTAAATATTTACACTGGAGAAGATGTAAGTAATTTACTTAAACTTATAGTTTACGAATATTATACTAATGAAACATTCCGTAACTCTATAGGGGATATTGAAAATCTTAAAAATTATCCACTTTACTTCACAAGTTATAATAACAATACCCAAGAATACTACAAATTAAGTAATGATCCAATTATACAACATGTAATTGCTAAACATTACTTAGGATCAAGAATTAATGATAATGAAAAATTTGTTTACGATGGTAGTTTCCCATTAACTTATGCTAATGGAACACCTGTAGAAAAAAATACTACAGTCTTACTTAAATTCTACAGTGCAGGAACTAATATTGATGCATCAAATTATTTATTATTTAATATTGTTGTTCCTAAAATGGAGGTAAGTATTGATCCTAACTTTACTAGTGTATACTTAGGTAATAAAACTAATGCAACTATTAAAATAACAAATACTGGAGATCAAAAATTAACCAATATTGTTATAAGTACTGAAGGTAATCCTAATTTACCAATTAATAGTATAGGAAACTCATCATGGATTCCTGATGGTGAAAATAAATGGATATACAACGGTTCTTTAGATCCAAACGAAAGTATTGAATTTAAAGTAACATATGATACAGTTGCAAAAGGTAATTTTACAAGTGTATTTACAGTAAGTTCTGATTTAACAGAAAATACTAAAGTTAATACAACTGTTGAAGTAAAAACCATACCAGTTAACAATAATACTAACACAAATACAAACAATACAAATAACAATAGTACTAATAACAACAATAATGTAATTAAAAATAATGGTATTAGTGATAATAATAGTAATAATTCTGGAAATGTGGCTATAACTAGTCCAAAAACTGGAATACCTATTGTATTAGTAATATTAGCAGTTTTAGCAAGTATTTTTGTACCTAAAAGGAAAGATTAATTAAAAATAAAATAGGATTAATTCCTATTTTATTATTTTTTTATTTTTAAACTCATTTTCTCATTTTAAAAACACTAAAACTAAGAAATATAAAATTTCTAATTTTAAAAAATTAATTTTAAAACATTAAATTAGAATAAAACCTTAAAATAAGTACTAATTTTAAAATTAAAACAAAAAACAATAAAAATAAAACCCTTAAAATAACCAC
>NZ_MRCT01000171.1 GCF_002208625.1 Methanobrevibacter sp. 87.7 | reverse complement strand
GATAAATATTAATACTAATTAATAAAACTAATTTTTAAAATTTTAAAAAAATAATATTTTTCAAATGCTCTTAGAAATACTTTTTAAATAAATTATAAAAAATAATTATATAAAAAATGATTAAAAAAAATTAAGACCCTACTTAATCAAGATATTTTATATAAAAAAAATTCATTACAATAATTAAATTAATAGTATATTAAATAATATTTATTTTAATTTTATTTTAATTAAAAATTCTAAAAAATAATAAGAAAACATTATATATAGAAATCAACATATATACATATAAGCATTAATAATGATGTTTTTTTACTATTTTATATAAAATTATTTTTAAAATTCAATAAGAATTTCTTTAAAAAAATCATTATTGCTTAACTTTTTTATATTAAATTTTTAATTTTTAGTATTAATAAGATAATTTAATCTAAAAATTTTAATAAAAAATTACTTTACATAAGCAATACTTATTTAGGAGGTATATTTTGTCACAACAAGCATCCGAACTCTTTAAAAATTTCCAACAATTAACCCCATCTGAATTTTTTAGAAAAAATAAACAGATGTTAGGATTTTCTGGAAAAATAAGATCTCTAACAATTGTATTTCACGAATTAATTACCAACAGTTTCGATGCAGCAGAAGAAGCAGGAATTTTACCTGAAATCAAAATTGACTTAAGAAAAGTATCTAAAGAACATTACATTTTAAGACATACAGATAATGGTCCAGGTATTCCTGAAAATTATATTTTAAAAGTATATTGTACTATGTTTGCTGGTTCTAAATTTAGAAACATCCAATCTAGAGGACAACAAGGTTTAGGTTGTAGTGGTTGTGTACTTTTATCACAAATGACTACAGGTAAACCTGCAAGAGTAATCTCTGGTTACATGGAAAATGGTGAGTTAAAAGGAGTAAAACTCAAATTTAAAATGGATGTTAAGAAAAATGTTGGTTTATTAATGGAAAGAGAAGCAGTAGATGTAGATCACACAGGTGTATGTATTGAACTCCAATTTAAAGATGTTGCATATTCTATGGCGGAACAAGGTGCTTTTGAATATATCAGAAGAACTATGATTGCTAACCCACATGCTAAAATTACATTTAGAGATCCTACTGGACATAAATACATTTTCAAAAGAGCAGCAGATATTATACCTGTACTTCCAAAAGAAGTATTACCACATCCAAAAGGAGTAACTGCAGATGATATTCATTTCATGGCAAAACATACTGATAAAAGAAACTTTAAAAGTATGTTAACAAGTAATCTTTCTAGAATGTCAAATAAAAAAATTGATGAAATTGCAGAAGTTACTGGAATTGACATGAAAAAACGTCCAAAAGATATGAAATGGGAAGAGGCAGAAGCAATTGTTAAATGTTTCGATAAAATGAAATTCATGGCTCCACCAACAAATGGACTTATACCAATTGGAAGTGAACAAATAGAAAAAGGTATTAAACAAATTATTAAACCAGAATTTGTAGAAACAATTACTAGAAAACCTGTTACATATAAAGGTGGTGTAGCATTTATTATAGAAGCAGGTATTGCATATGGTGGAGAAGCAGGACGTTTAATTAATGATCAAAGAAAATCAGAAATTATGAGATTTGCAAATAGAGTACCTTTAACATTTGATCAAGGAAGTTGTGCAATTACTGAAGCACTTAAAAGTATTGATTGGAAACGTTATGGTATTAAAGATTTCGAAAACTCACCAATTACAGTATTTGTAAATATGATTTCTACTCAAATTCCATATTTATCAACTGGAAAACAAAGTATTGCACCAGAACCAGAAATTTTACATGAAGTAAGACAAGCTACAATGACACTTGCTCGTAAATTACAAAAACACTTAAAACATAAAAAAGCAGAAAAAGAAAAAATAATGCGTTCTAAAATCTTTGAAGAAGTTGTTCCAATAATTATTGAAGAATCTGCAAAACTTGGAGAAGTCGCAGTACCAAATTATACTAAAGTTTTATCTAAAGTAACTAGAAGAGGACTTGCAGAATTACTTGGTGAAAAACCTGAAGAAGAGGAAGAAGAGGAAGAAGAAGAGGCATTATTAATGGAAGAACTTGATGAAAATGGATATGCTGTAAATGAAGAAAATTCAAACATTACAAATAATAAAAAACAGAATTATACCATTTCTGAAGATGATCTCATTAATGAAAAAATGATGGAAGAAAAAGAAGCAGCTAAAGAAGCTGAAAAAGCAGCAAAAAAAGCAACTAAAGAAAATAAAAATGGGGATGACTAAACATGGCAGAAAAAGAATTAAAAAAACATATGCCTAAAGAAAAACGTAAAGAATATACTTACAATAAACTTAAATGTTTAGGTCAAGACATTATTGATGATGTTACTAAAGATAAAATTCCTACTCTTAAAGTACCATCAAGAGGAACTGGAAACATACATTATGACCCTGATAAAAGATATTATGTATTAGGTGACAGATACAGTAAAAGATCTATGGGTAATGTTAAACAACTTAGAAAATTAGGTCAAATGGTTTGTACTGCAAACTTCTGTAAAGATCTTGTTAGAAGAGAAAAAACTGCAACAATCAGGGAAATGTATTATATTAGTGAAGGTTGGGGAGTAGAATTTAACACCCAGCAAGAATCTAACACTGTTGGAGAAGATTTAGAAGTTATGTTAGGTACTACACGTGAAGAATTAGGTCTTATGCCAGAAGAAGATGGTGCTTCAGTATATGGAAACATAACTCTTTTAGATGATGATGTAGAAATAAATGCATTAAAAGCAGGAAAATCTGGTTATACTATTTCACCTACTATTGATGAAGTAGAATTTTTAGATTGTGATGTAGACCGTGTAATGGCAGTAGAAACCATGGGAATGTTCCACCGTATGGTCCAAGAACATGCTTATGATAAATTTAATACTCTTATTGTAGGTCTTAAAGGACAAGCAGCTCGTGCTACAAGAAGATTCATTAAAAGAGTAAATGAAGAATTAGGTCTTCCAGTATACATTTGTAACGATGGAGATCCTTGGGGATTCCATATTGGTCAGGTAATTATTTCTGGTAGTGCAAAACTTGCTCATGTAAATCATGAACTTGCAACCCCTGATGCACAATTTATGGGAGTAACTGCTAGTGATATTATTAAATATGATTTACCAAGTGATCCATTAAAAGATGTGGATGTAATGAGACTTAAAGAGTTATCTAAAGATCCTAGATACCAAACTGATTTCTGGCAAACTGAAATTAAAAAAATGCTTAAAATAGGTAAAAAAGCAGAGCAACAATCTTTCTCTAAATATGGTCTTGAATATGTTATTGATGAATATTTCCCAACTAAACTTAGAGAAATGGGAGCACAAATATAAATTTAGCTCTAAAAACAAATTATAATCCATAATATTTTTATTATGGATTTAACTCTTTTTATAATATTAAATATTT
>NZ_MRCT01000170.1 GCF_002208625.1 Methanobrevibacter sp. 87.7 | reverse complement strand
TGTAATAATTTATATATTATAATAATCAATTATAATTTAGAAACGTTGAGGTGGTTTAATGTTTATAGCTACATTAGGTGGATTATTTAAATATAAAGATTTACCTGAGGAATATGGTCCTTATGTAAAATTTAAAGCAACTATTGAAAAAAGAGAAGTTAAAGATGATGATGTGATTGCTATATTGGACATTACAGGGACTACTAGTCATCATGTTCTTTTTTTAGATGCGTATGATAATATAGATCAAATTAAAGAAGAATTAAATGATGCAGATGCTAAGGTCAACGTAAACACATTAAAAATTTTAGAAGGTCATTTATGAATTTACCAG
The DNA here is from genome assembly GCF_002208625.1 of Methanobrevibacter sp. 87.7. Lineage (GTDB taxonomy): Archaea > Methanobacteriota > Methanobacteria > Methanobacteriales > Methanobacteriaceae > Methanarmilla. Next base: position 3,176 of record NZ_MRCT01000170.1, on the reverse strand, counting down.
CAGAACAGGTTTGGCTCGTACTTTCAGAGTTCTTATCTGATTTAATTAAAAAAGATATTGAAGTTCCGACAAATATTAATAGAAACATGGGGTTTACTAAAACACAAATTAGTTTTTATAAAAAAGATACATCTCATCCAGAGATGATTAAAGAACTTTCAAAAGCTAATATAACTTTATCTGAAATTCAAAATGAATTACTTGATATAGCCTCAAAAAATGTTTCAGAAGAATATTCTGATGAATGGTTTGATAAATTAAAAAGGGCAAATAGAGGAGAAAAATTATATGATACTCCAGATATTCACTCTAAATTTAATTTAAATCCACCACCAGGATTTTCTACAAGTCGTATAACTTTTAAAAAACCAATAACTGAAGATAGAGTTCAAGAAATCGCAGAATATTATGGTTTAATAATTGAATTTAACGATGATTTAACTTTATCTTTATATGGTGATAAAGAGGATGTTAAAAAAGGAGTAAAAGAAATGGCAGGCTTCTTTTTTGACTAAATTTTAATATTTTTTATTTTTTTTTATTTTAGTTTGTTTTTATTGTTTGTTTTTTGTATTTTTATTTATGCTAATTATTTTAATGCCTATTTTTAATATTTTATTTATTAAGTTATCTACTAAATTCATATAGAAAATTATATTATATTATTATAAAAATATTATTAAATATATTAATTTTAGAGGTGTTCTTGATGAAAATTTTATCTATTAGTGATATTCACAGCGAGAAAAATGAAAATTTTTTTAAATATTTAGAGGATAATAAGGACAATATTGATTTAGTATTAATTAATGGGGATTTAACTGATTTTGGACCATTAGAATTTGCATCAGATTTTCTTAATAAAATTTCTAAATTAGGATTTGATGTTTTTGCAGTTCCAGGTAATTGTGATCCTAATGGAATTTGTAATGTTATTACTGATACTAATGCAGTTTGTCTTCATAATCAAATTATTGCATATGGGGATGTTGTAATATTTGGATTTGGAGGTTCTAATGAAACACCATTTGATACACCGGGAGAATTTAAAGATCCACATATATACGATGCTATTAAAGAATTATATGCTGAATATGATTTCATGGCTAATGATAAAATACCTAAAGTAAAAATTTTACTTACTCATGCACCACCTTTTGATACTAAAGTAGATCAATTGCCTGATGGTTCTCATGTAGGTAGTAAAGCTTTAAGAAAAGCTATTGAAGAATTTAAACCAAATATTAATTTATGTGGTCATATTCATGAAGGAAGATCAATAGATAAAATTGGAGATACTACTGTTGTAAATCCAGGTATGCTTAAAGAAAACTATGGATGTTTAATAGATATTGATGAAGATTCATTAGATTATGATGTTGAACTTGTTTCTTTTGTTGAATAATTCTAATTAATCTTTATTTTTTATTTTTTTGTTTTAAAGTTTTTTGTGGTTTTTTTTGTTTTAAAGTTTTTTTGTATTTTTTTATTTAGTTGCTTTTTTGTTTTTTGTTAATAGTTTTTTATAATGGTATTTTTTACTTATTTTTTATTTTTATTCTTTATTTGCCTGTTATTTTTTTTTATTTATTTGTTTCTTATTATTTTTCTTTTAGTTCATTATTTTTTAGTTTATATTAAAATTAGATATTTTTTTATTATTTTTATTTATACCTTATTTTTCTAAAAAAAAGATTTAGTAAATTTTATTATATATTAATTTAATAATAGATATTAAGAATATATTATTTTTATAATATCTATTATCATCTATTAATTAAGATTTTATACAATCAAATTCTTAATTTTGTTTAAAATATACTCCTTTATGTTTTGGAGCGTGATAAAATGATTTATGTACAAGGAGAAGTCAGTGGAAAAAAATATACCGAACCATTTTCTAAAGGTGTTTTAGCACGTTCTTTAATTAGGGCAGAAATGAATTTAACTAAAGCTTATGAAATAGCAAATTCTATAGAAAATAAACTTAATGAAGATGGTATTGAAGTAATACCTGTAAAAGATTTAGTAAATATTATTGTTGAATATTTAGAGAAAGTTAACCCTATTGTTGCTGAAAAATATATTAATTGGAGAAAAATTAAAAAATCTAAAGAACCATTAATTATTTTAATAGGTGGTGCATCTGGTGTTGGTACATCTTCAATAGCTTTCGAAATTGCTAATCGTTTAGGGATAAGAAATATGATTAGTACTGATATGATTCGTGAAGTTATGCGTAAGATTGTTTCAAAAGAATTATTCCCAGTAATTCATAAATCTAGTTTCACTGCATATAAAGCTATGAGAATACCCTCTCCCCCAGAATTTGATGAAGTAATTGCTGGTTATAAAAATCAAGTTGATGCTGTAGCTGTTGGTGTTTCTGCAGTAATTGAAAGATCTTTAGATGAAGGTATTAGTATTGTAATTGAAGGAGTTCATATTGTTCCAGGTTTTATTAATGAAGATATTTTAAAAAGAGATAATGTTGTTCTTTTTACTCTTCAAGTTAGTGATGAAAATGTTCATAAAGAAAGATTTTATTCAAGAAGTAGGGAAATGTGGGCTAGAAGACCTTTAAAAAGATATTTAGATAATTTTTATTCTATTAGAAAAATTCAAAAATATATTGTTATGCAAGCTAATAAATATAATGTTCCTGTAATTGAAAATATTAATGTTTCTAATACTATTGACTATATGATTAAAACTATAACCAAAGTTTACGGAGGTAATAATAATGAGTAAATTAGGGAAATTAAAAGTTAAAGATTTAATGACTAAAGATGTTGTAACTACTGATCCAGATCAAGAAGTTGTTTTTGCTTTTGAAAAACTTATGAAAGAAAAAGTTAGTTCTATGCCTGTTATTGATAATAATAAAATGGTAGGTATTGTAACTGCAACTGATTTAGGTCATAATCTTATTTTAGATAAATATACTTTAGGTACTAAAGTTATTGATGTGATGGTTAAACAAGTTGCATTTGTTACTCCTGAAGATTCTATTATTGAAGCAATTTCTGAAATGAATAATAATTCACCTGGAAAATCTATTATTAACCAATTACCTGTTTTAGATGGTGGTAAATTAGTAGGTATTTTATCTGATGGTGATATTATACATGCATTAAAAGATGAATTTTAATTATTTTTAATATATTATATTAAAT
>NZ_MRCT01000169.1 GCF_002208625.1 Methanobrevibacter sp. 87.7 | reverse complement strand
AAAATATTATAAAAAAATTAACAAAATTTATAAAAAATACTAAAAAACCTATATAAAAAATTTAGAAAAAACTAAAAAAATACTAAAAGAACTAAAAAAAGCATAAAAAAAAATTAAAAAACTAGAAAAAACCAAAAAATAGTAAAGTATAAAAAAATGTAGAAAAAATATTATAAATCTACATAATCTTTACGTTTAAAATTAACTAAAAGAATTTTATTTCCATCTAATTTATTTAAATAAATCTCAATATTTTTATCAGTAATCTTAATTGTATTGTATGAATTAACATCTTTACCTCTTAATTTATAAGAAGAAAGACTACCTGCATTTACAAATAAAGTACCATCCATTCTCCATAAATGAGGTACATGTTTGTGACCACCAATAACAATATCAACATCATGGTTAATTATAGATTCAAGAACATCTCCAGCATCAGAAAGAATATTTCTTTCTCTACCAGTTCTTGGAATAGATATAATATGATGGTGCATTGCAACAATAGAAAACTTATTTTCAACCATACACTTATTTAATTCATTTTCCATCCAAATTTGTTGTAATTTACCAATATGTCCTTCAGATAAATCAGGAGAAGTACTATCTAAACCTAAAACAACAAGATTTTCATCATCTTTAGTAAGTTTCCAACTACTTTCACCAATAAGTTCTTCAAAAGTTTGGTAACCTAAATTCTTTGCATCATGGTTTCCAGGAATAGCAAAAAGAGGAGCTTTAAACATTTGTAAATATTCTTTAGCTCTTAAAAATTGATTATAATAACCATTATTAGTTAAATCCCCAGTTAATATAATCATATCTGGATCAAGAGCATTGATTTCATCAACAGCTTTTAAATAAACTGCCTCATTAAAATCATTATTACTTACATGTAAATCTGATATATGTGCTATAAGTACCATAATATCATTTATTGACTTAATTTAAGAATAGCTTCAGCTAAATCTCCTTTAGCTTCTTTTAATGCAGCTTCAGCTTCTTCTTTAGAAACATTACCTTGATTTGCAACAATTTCAATATCTTCATCAGTAATATCAAGTTCAATTTCTTTTTCTACTTCTCTTACTTCACCAGTTACTTGGTAAGTTTCAGTTCCCATAATATTCATAGCATTAACTTCAGCTGGGGAAATGATAATGTCTTTATCAGCACATTTTATGATAACTTCTTCAACATCATCAATATCTTCCATTTTCATTCCCATTTTTTTCATTTGTCTTTGCATTTGTTTCATTTGTTTTGGATTCATTCCAGGAATCATTATATAAACCTTCCATTAGTTTTTGAATAAATATATATTAATAATATATTACTTATTTTATTATTTAATATTTTTTTAAAATATCATTAAAATTTAAAAAATATAAAAACAAATTAAAAATTTAAAAATATATAGCTTAACTAATTCTTAAAACCTTTTCTTGTTTTAATAGCTTGACCTTTATTAAAACTTTTAATTTCATTTGGATTAAGTAAAGCTTTCCCAATACCTAATAAATCATCATCTTTATTTACAAGTAAAACTTCATCATTTGCACGAATATTCTCATCACATTCAACTACAAATTGACAGAAAACACTTTTACCATCACGAGTAAATGGTTCAGAATCCTCATTTACAACTACTCTATTATTTGGATATTCAGTAGCAGAATGTAATCTTCTAGCACCTTCTTTAGTAAGAATTAAAAATGCATCAGAAGCACGCATATTTGCTACCATTTTACCATTTACAGAAACATGCCTAATTTTACCAGTTTTTTTAGATTTTTCAAACTTAACTTTACCATCAAATAAAGCTTCACCAGCACCTTCACCAAACTGATAATCAGCAATTGCTTTAATTTTTCTTATATCATCTTTATGATATCTAATATCATCAGATTGATGATGAATTTTATCAAATTCTAAACCATAATGATTTGCAAGACTTTGATGAATTAATACACTATTATAATATTTAGAAAATTCATTAAGACAATCTTTAATAAAATTAATAGCATCTGTATCTTTAATTTTAGGTGATTCATTTTGGCTTAAAGGATAAACTTCATCAATATCAAGAGGTATTAAACCAAATGGTACATCAAGTACCATAAAATCACAATCATCTAAATCAATATCTTCTTCCTTATCATAAACATAGAATCTACCTAATTTACCAGAAATATTTTTAGAATATGGTTTTCTAGTAGGTGGTAAAAGAATTAAATTTGATTTTTTAGGCATTTTCCTAATTTTATTTAAATGACGTTTAATTTCTGGTCTTTTAAGTGATTCAGGTCCAGTATAGAAAAATGCAGATTTTTTACTTCTTGGATCATAAACTTCAAGATCATCAGTATAATTACCAAGTTCTCTTAAAGCATTAAGTAATGCAGGATGAACCCTACATCTTTCTTCTACAAGCTCCATTAAAGTTCCATCATAAATAGCTTGTCTAACTGTTCTAAGTTCTGCAAAAGAAACATTAAGATTATGTTGAGCAATAAGTTTTACTCTTTCTTCTTTAGGTAATGCTCTTAATTCATCTGGAGTATATTTACTACATACTTCACAAGAACAAGGCATTTCATTTAAATCTTCAAGTCTATAAGTTCCTCTTGTAGATAAAAGTCTATCATCTTCAGCATATAAAATATAAGCTGCAGAATCAAATAAATCACAACCCATAGCAGCACAAAGAGCAAAAATCATAGGATGTCCTGCACCCATTAAATGTCTTGGAACACTATCAGGTAAATGACTTACACTATGCATTACAACATCAACTAAATCAGAATACTTATACATTTCCATTAAAGGTACAACAGCACCAATAGGATATAAATCTGCATCAAGTTTAGTAAGTTCATCAGCACATTTTTCTCTTAAATCAAGGAATGTTGAACCTTGAACTACAGAATTTAAAAGCATTGAAATATTATTTTCTTTTTTATATTCAACTGCTTCTTTAGCACGATTAATAGTAATTTCTAAATCTCTTTCAGCATCTTCCCTTTTAACAAAAGGCCCAGTAGGAATATCTAAAGAAGTACCAATATCAGTTCCTATTTTTTCCTGAAAATCAATAACTTCTTTATTTCCAATATCAATATCCCCATAAACAGATAATTGGAATGAACCAGAATCAGTCATAATAGGACCATCAAAGTTTATAAGTTTATGAACCCCTTCTTCAAGAGCTTTTTGTTTTAATTCTTCATCTTTAAATATTATATAAGAATTAGTAATAACAATATCTGCTCCATACTTTTTAACATCAATAGTCTGTTTACCAGGATGAATAACTGGCATAAGAGCAGGAGTTGTAACATTACCATGTTTAGTTTTAAGTACACCTACTCTTCCTCTATTATCTTTAGCTTTTATTTCAAACATTAAATTTCTCCTGAAATTAAAATAAATAGTTAAATATCTAATTATAAAATTAGAACAAAAATTTTAATAAAAATCATTTAAAATCTATATAAAAATAGTAATAAACTATATATTATTT
>NZ_MRCT01000017.1 GCF_002208625.1 Methanobrevibacter sp. 87.7 | reverse complement strand
AAATAAAAAAACACTAAAAACAAGAAAAAAACACTTAAAAAAAGTATTCTAAATAGAATAATAAAAACTAAAAAATCTCAGAAGAAAATATATAAGAAACTATTATTTTAAATTATCTTCTAACAAAAAGAATTTCAGAAGATAATAATGATAATAAAATATCATTATCCCTACAAAAGTCATAAATTTTCTCATAGATATAAAAACTACAATCAAATTCTTTAATATCTTCTATATCTTTAGGAATAATAATTTGAAAAAGATTTATAAAATTATCTCCTTCACTTTTTACTTTAAAACTGACTTCACCGAGACCACATTCATTAGATAAAACTTTCAACTCATTTAAAATCAATTCTAAAGGATTTTCATTTTCTATAATAACAATTTCAGGTTCTATATCTTCTGGATTAACCATTTTATCACTAAAAACTAATTAAATAAAATATTTAATAGAATTTACTGTTTAACTTCATAAAACTCTGTATATTTAGTGTTTCTTTCAATAGGAGTTCTACCAAGAGCATTAATTAATTTTACAAGATCAGTGATAGAAGCATCAACACCATCAGGAGCACCACTAGCTGCAGATAATTCATCTCCACCAAGAGTTCCACCTAAATCATTTGCACCTGCAAGAAGTGAAATTTGTGCAAATCTAAAACCCATTTTTACCCAAGAAACTTGAATATTTGGAATTAAATCTTTAAACATTAATCTTGCAACAGCATAAAGTTTTAAATCTTCAACACCAGTTGCACCTAGATTTTGATGTTGTTCTAAGAAGATTGGTGAGTATTGTTGCATAAAAGTCATTGTAATAAATTCTGTAAAACCATGAGTTTCTTCTTGAACTTTTCTTAAGATATCTAATGTTTCAACACGTTCTTCCATAGTTTCAACATGTCCATACATCATTGTTGCTGAACCAACAAGTCCCTGTTTATGAGCTGCTTTAACAACTTCTACCCATTCTTTAGTAGTAACTTTTTTAGGACAAATAATTTTTCTTGATCTATCAGTTAAAATCTCTGCAGCTGTACCTGGAAGACTATCTAATCCTGCTTTTTTAAGTATTTTAAATCCTTCATCTAATGGAATTTCTGAAACTTTACATGCATCAAAAATCATAGTAGGTGAAAAACCATGAATCATAACATTTGGGAATTCTCCTTTAAGAAGTTTACATAAATGTTCATAATAATCAATATCTGCTTCAGGTAAAACTCCACCCATTACACAGAATTCACGAGCCCCATTATCAACAGCATTTTGAGCTTTTGCTAATATTTTATCATCATCTAAAATATAAGCTTCAGAATCATCTCTATCTTTACCAAATGCACAAAATCCACATCTAATTTTACAAATATTTGTAAAATTAATATTACAATTATTAATAAAAGAAACTTTATCTCCAACAATTTCATGTCTTAAATTATCAGCAGTTTCAAGTAAAGAGAAAATTTCATGTCCTTTTAAATTCATTAAATAATTCGCATCTTCAACAGACAATGGTTCATCCCACACATTGTCTAAAATATTTTTTGTTTTAGTACTTAAATCGTAAGATTTCATATTTTGTATTAATTAATTAAACATTTATAAATCTTTCTATATATTGTTCAAAAACGGGAAAGTTCCGATTAAACAAAAATGAAAAATATACAATGAAAATTATACAATATAATTTATAAAACTGTTTAAAATTTTTAAGAAAAAAAACTATTTTATTTAAAAAAAATTATTAAAATAAAAAAATTAACTTTTTATAAAAATTATAAACTATTTTTTAAATATAAATAAAATTTTTTAAAATTTTGAAATTAAATTTTAATAATTTAATAAGTTAAAGTTCAATTTTTTAAAGATATAATATAATTTTTATTCAGTAAATATATTAAAATACTAAATAAAGAAATATAATTCTTTTATTAATCTTAAATAAAGATATAAAAATCAACTGTTGACATAACAATTGTTGTTAATGCAACAGTTTATATATTACTATTTATAAAAATAAAAAACACATATTAATCTCATTAAAATTTTGAAATTAAATTAAGTAATAAGTTAAAAATAGAATTTTAAAAATAAATAAAAATTTTATATTTAAACTAATTTTAACAAGATACTCATTAATAAAAAATTAAAAAGAGGAAAAAATATGTCATTTGAAAAATTTAAAGAAGCTGATGCTTCAGAAGTTCCTATTGGAACATATGTACAAATGATTTCAAAAAGTTATTCAAAATATTTGAATCATAAATTCAATAGCATTGGATTAAATTCAACCCAAGTAAGTATTCTATTCCACATACAATTTGAGAATAATATAAATCAAGAAAAAATCTCAAAAGGATGTAATATAAACAAAGGGGCAGTAGCAAGATCTCTAAAGAAACTTGAAGATGAAGGATATCTAATTAGAGAAGTTGATGAAGATAATAGACGCCAAAATATTATTTCATTAACTAAAAAAGGAGAAGAAACCTTTAAAAAAATAAAAGAAATTTCTAGAAATTATGAATCAAGAGTTCTAAAAAATATAAATAAAGAAAGCTTAAAAGAATTAAAAGAATTATTAAAAGAAATAGCTATTGAAACTGTTTGTATAAATAATGAAATAGAAAAAAACAAAGCATGAAATCATTCTAAATTATTAAATAGTAATAAATAAAGTAAAAGGGAGGTATGTGAGTGGCTGTAAAAAATGAAAAAAATAAAAACATTGAAGTCATTACTGGAGAGCCTAAAAGAGCAATTAGAAAATTAAGTTGGCCAATGATGATTTCAATGCTACTTATTATGTTATATAACATAGCAGATAGTATTTGGGTTGCAGGACTAGGTTCTGATGCTCTTGCTGCAATAGGATTTATTACACCATTATTTATGATTTTAGTAGGTCTTGGAAACGGATTAGGGGCTGGTGCAAATTCATTGATAGCAAGATATATTGGTGCAGATAACCCAAATCAAGCAAATAATTCTGCATTACATGCAATAATACTTTCAATTATAATTTCATTAATATTTACAGTAATAATGGAAATATTTATGGAACCAATACTTGTATTAATGGGTGCAGGAAGTGCAACAAGTTATGGACTTGAATATGGATATATTATATTTGGAGCATTACTTGTATTTGTATACTCTGGAGTAGCATCTGCAATATTTAGATCTGAAGGAGATATGAAAAGATCAACATATGCAATTGCAATAACTTCAATTTTAAATATTATTCTAGATCCCGTATTTATTTACATACTTCATATGGGAATTGCAGGAGCAGCATGGGCTACTGTAATTTCTGCAATATTATCTTGTATAATAATGTCTTACTGGTTCTGGGTTAAAAAAGATTTATATCTTGATTTAAGCTTTAAAAATTTCAACTATCAAAATGGAATTGTAAAAGACACATTTCTTGTAGCAATTCCATCTACACTTGAAACTGTAATCTTTTCAATTCTTGGAATAGCAATTAATTTAATGCTTTCAATAGTTGCAGGAACTGCACAAGTAGGAGTTTATACTGCAGCAATGAGAATTGTACAACTTGCAATGATACCTCTTATGGGTATTGGAACTGCAGAAATCACTGTAGCGGGAGTAGCTTATGGTGCACATAGTTATAAAAATCTTAAAATATCCCATAGTTATTCAATAAAATTAGGATTTATATTATCAATTATTCTTGGGGCAATAATGGTAATATTCTCTAAACAAATAGCATTATTATTTAGTTATACCTCTGCAAGTGCATCACTTGCACCAAAAATTGCAACAGCAGTAAGTATTTTAAGTTTATTCGTAGTTGCAGTTCCTCATGGAATTATGTCTTCAATGATGTTTCAGGGAGTTGGTAAAGGAATAAACTCTTTAATAATCACAATACTTAGATCATTAATTCTTGAAACATTATTTGCATATTTATTATGCTTTACTTTTGGATTTGGATTAATCGGAATATATGCTGGAGTTGTACTTGGTTGTTTCCTTGGAGGAACATTTGGTTACATTTGGGCAAAAATATTTATTAATAATTATAAAAAAGAATTACATAATAAATATGAAGCTTAAATAAAATATAAAATAGTTAATATATTATTTAACTATTTTTAATCTTTTTTTAAATAGCTAATCTAGTAGTATAATTATTTTACAAAATTTATTAAAAATAAAAACTTATTTTAAAAACTTTTTTTAGATAATTAAAAGAATTTAGTAAAAAACTTATTTTAAAAAAACTAACTACACAGAAAACTAAAAAAAATCTATTTTAAAAAAAAAAATTAACTACACAAAAAATACTAAAAAACTTATTTTTTAAAAATTAGCTAAAAAAACTAAAAAATATATTTATAAAATTAATATAAAAAGAGTAAATATTTTAAAAAGGTAGTTAAAATAATAAAAAAGAATAAAAGAAATTAATAAAAAAATTATTTTAATTTAAAATATATTTTATAAAAATAGAAATTAAATAAAAATAGATTATTCTAAATAAAAAAGTAAATAGAGTTATTGACCAATAACTCTTAAAGAATTAATACCAATTTTTGGGATTACAAAGCTACCTAATTGTCTAATATCTGATTTTATACCAGTACAATCTTTTAAACAATCATATATGTTTCCACTAATCATAGCTTTTTTAACTGGTTTAGTTATTTCCCCATTTTCAATTTTAAATACATTACTTGCTTCTACAGAAAAGTCACCAGAAATTGGATTTGCTGTATGTGCACCTAAAACACTATTTACAATAATACCTTCATCAATTTCAGAAATATCCTCATTTTCATCAAAATCAAATATTACATTTGAAGTTCCTACACTTGGAATTCCTGCATATGAACCTCTAAATCCATTTGAAGTACTTTCAGTATTTCCTTTATTAGCATTGTAAATATCAAATATAAAGTTTTTTAATACTCCATTTTCTACAATACTTGTTTTTTGTGAAGGTGTACCTTCTCCATCACAAATACCTGATAAAAGACCACCTTCATAAGTATTATCATCATAAATAGATAATTTAGGACTCATTATTTCTTTTCCAATTTTATCTGCTAAAATGGATCTTCCACGTAAAACATTATCTCCACTAATTCCATTTAAGAAATTATTCAATAAACCTGCAGCAGCATGATAATCTAATATTACTGGCATGTCTTTAGTTTCAATAGCTTCACCATGAAGTGAATCTTTTGCTAATTTACATACATCTCTTGCAAGTTTTTCACCATCAAGATTAAATTTACACATAGATTCTCCATCATATGCATTTGATAATTCACCATTATCAGTAACATTTACTGCAATATATCCTCCAAAAGCAGTAGATTTATCATAAGCTTCAAGACCATTAGAATTTACAATTAATGATTCTCCTTTAGCAACTGAAAATCCACCAGAACTTACTTGACATTTTTCATCAGATACAACATCAAAGATATTATTTAAATATTCTGTTCTCTCATCAAGTGAAATATCATCAATTCTTTTATCATATAATCCTTTAACTGGTTTAAATTTACTATTAGGTGCAAAACCAAAATTTTTATCTTCTTCATTAATTTTAGAATTAAGATAAGCTTGTTTTGCAGTTTGTGCAATTTCATCAATATTACTTGTATAAGCATGCCCTAATTTATTATCTTTAAGTATGCTTATTCCTATACCGACCTGAATTTCTTCTTTTGCAAAATTAAGTTCAGTTTTTTCAGCACTTAATTCTATTCCATTTGATTGACTAATATAAATTTCATAATCATCAGCATATTTTGAAACTTCAGAAATAGCTTTTTGTGATAATTCATTTAACATAAAATTCCTTCTAAAATAATTTTTATTAAAATAAATGATTGAATTAAAATTTATTAATTAATATACATATAAATTATCTATTTTATATAAATAAATAGCTTAACCAAAAATAAAAATATTTCAATAATTAATACATTACTACAAATTAATTATTTAGCTTCACTACTTATTTTATAAATAGCTTTTTAAAACTACTTATCTAATACAAATTTATAAATAGCTTCACTTACTCCATCACCATATTTATTATTACAAACATAATCTGCAATATTTTTAAGTCTTTCATCTGCATTTGCAACAGCTACTTTAAAACCACAAACTTTTAAAAATTCAATATCATTTTCACTGTCACCAATACCCATAACATTATCTACAGAAATATTTAACCATTTTAATAATTCAATAAGTGAAGAACCTTTATTCACATTAGGATCTGTAATATGTAATGCAAATCCACTATCATATACAGTAACATTATAATCTTTAACAATTTCTGCAACTTGGTCCCTTGTAACATTATCTTTATAATAACATTTCTCAGCTACTCTAAATTTATTATCACTAGATACCATAATATTAGGAAGTTCTTTAATTAAATGTTCATGAGCTTTATTAACTTCAGTTTTATCACCAAAGATTAAAAGTTCATTATTATTTTCATATTCTTTAAATATACCTCCACCATTTTCAAATACAATACCACCACTAGATCCAATAAATATCTCTGCAGCATATGCAAAATCTGCAACATTACCTGTAACAATGATTGTTGGTATACCTTTATCCTCAGCTTCCCTAATTGCTTTCATTGCAGATATACATAATCTTCTATGATTATCTGTAATTGTTCCATCAATATCTACAGCAATTGCTTTTATATTTACCATAATATGCCTCATTATTGTTAAAATAAATATTTACTAAATTAAAAAATGATTAAAGATTTAACTATATAAAAATTAAAAGTTTAAAATTCTGTTTAATTATATAAATTAAAAAACTTAAACTTAAAAGATTAAAAAATCAAGTAAGAAATCATTTTCTAATAAAAATATAAAGTAAAAGTTTTAATTAATCAGAACTATACCAATATACAATATCACATCTTAATCTTAATTAATCAGAACTATACCAATATACAATATCACATCTTAATCTTAATTAATCAGAACTGTACCTATATGCAATATTACATGTTCCTTCTTTAGATACCATACATGCACCAATTGGGTGAAGTGGATTACATTCATGTCTAAATAATCTACAGTCAGTAGGTCTTTTTAAACCTCTTAAAATTGGGCCGCAAATACATCCTTTAGGTGCATCTTTAACATCTTTAACTTCAATATCAAATTTTTCACGTGCATTATATTGTGAAAATTCATCTTTTACTTCAAGAATTGAATTAGGAATTTTTGGGAAACCTCTCCATTCCCTACTACCAACTTTAAATACTTCTTTCATAGCTTCTTGAGCAATAGTATTTCCTTCATAACGTACAGCACGTTTATATTCATTTTCTATTTTTGGTTCTCCTCTATGAACTTGACGAAGAATCATATATACTGCCATTAAAATATCAAGAGGATTAAATCCTGCAGTAACTTGAGGTATACCATAATCTTTTGAGAAATGTTCAAAAGGTTTATTACCAATAATAGTACAAACATGACCTGGTTCAATAAGTGCATTTAAATTTGTTTGACCTGAATTAATTAACCAGTCAATTGCAGGAGAAATTAATCTATGACATGATAAAATTGAAAAGTTTTCAGGTGGCTTATTTAATATCTCTGAAGCAGTAGTTGGTGCAGTAGTTTCAAATCCTGCAGAAATAAATACTACTTCTTTATCAGTTTTTTCTGCTATTTCTACAGCACGATTAATACCATAAACTACTCTTACATCCCCACCTTCAGCTTTTTTATCTGCAAGAGAAGAAGTAGAACCTGGAACTCTTAACATATCTCCAAAAGTAGTTATAATAGCTCCTTTTTCTAATAATTGAATACTTTCATCAATTTCTCTTGATGGTACAACACATACTGGACAACCTGGACCTGCAACAATTTCAACTTCAGGAGGAAGTAAACTTCTAATACCATTTTCCATAATAGTATGTTCATGTGATCCACATACATGCATAATTTTAATTGGCACTGCTAAATCATTTATACGACTAATAAGTTCTTTAGACATGTTTTTCATTATATACACCAAAAAGTTTTATTTTTATTAAAAACTTTAAAATTAATATTTAAGTCCTATTATATTCTGTAATAATTAATATAAAAATCTAAAAATAACTTAAGAATTCTACTTTAAATTATAAAAATTTAAAATAAACTTAAGAATTTTAATAAATTTAATTAATAATCATATTATATTATGTTATTTAAATGTTTTAAAATTTTATATAAAATCTTAATAAAACCATGTTTAAACAAATTTAAAAAAATAATTAAGTTTTAATAAGTTAATGTTAATAAATATAGATATATTTAATTATAAAAAAATTATAGGTTTTTCTAATGTACAAGAATAAACAAGTTATTGTAATTATCCCTGCTAGAGGAGGATCTAAAAGTATCCCTAGAAAGAATATACGATTTTTAGGAGACAAACCTTTAGTAGCACATG
Source organism: Methanobrevibacter sp. 87.7 (assembly GCF_002208625.1). GTDB lineage: Archaea > Methanobacteriota > Methanobacteria > Methanobacteriales > Methanobacteriaceae > Methanarmilla. Next base: position 9,581 of record NZ_MRCT01000017.1, on the reverse strand, counting down.
TAATTGATACTGTTAAACAATCAAAATATGTTGATAAATTAATAGTTTCAACAGATGATACAAAGATACAATTAATCGCACATCAATATGGAGCAGAAACACAATTTAGAAGTCCTAAACTTGCAGAAGATGATGTTCCACTTGATCCAGTAATATATGATGCTGTTGAAAAAGAAGAAAAAAAGTTAATGGATGAATTTGATATTGTAATTACAGTTCAACCAACTTCACCACTACTTAAAACAGAAACTCTAGATTATGCAATTAAACAATTAATAGATAATGATTTTGATACAATTATAAGTGTATATGATGATAGAGGTTTAAGTTGGGGATATGATGAAGAAACTCAATCATTTTATCCATTATACAAAGAAAGATTAAATAGACAATATTTACCTAAAACCTATAGAGAAACTGGTGCAATTCTTGGTTCAAAAAGAAGTTGTATAAATGAAAATACTCGTATTGGAGATAATATTGGTTTAATTGAAATATCTAAAGAAGAAAGTATAGATATTGATAATTATGAGGACTGGTGGGTTGCAGAAAAAATATTAAATAAAAAAAGAATAATTCTTAAAACTGATGCAACAAATATTATTGGAACTGGCCATGTTTATAGATGTCTTTCATTAGCATCAAAACTTACAAATCATGATGTTATGTTTTTACTTGATGAGAATAAACCTCTTGGAATTGAACTTGTAAGTGAAAATAATTATCAATATATGACTCATGATGGAGATACTGATTTAATAGAAAAAATCATGGAATTTAATCCAGATATTGTTATAAATGATATATTAAATACTGATGTTAATTACATGAAACAATTAAAAGATTTAGGCTATTTTATTGTTAATTTTGAAGATATTGGTGAAGGAACAAAATATGCTAATGTTATATTTGATGCATTATATGAACATCAAAATAATATTCCAAATCTTTACTCTGGACCTAATTATTATATATTAAGAGGAGAATTCTATTATCAACCATTCAAACATTTAAAAGAAGATGTTACTGAAGTTCTTTTAACCTTTGGTGGAACAGATCCAAATAATCTTACAGAAAAAACATTAGATGCAATACTTGCTACTGGATATAATAAGAGTATTACAGTAATTCTTGGACTTGGTTATCCAAATAAAGAAGATTTTGAATCAAAATATGAAAATAATATTAATGTAAGAGTACTTAAAAATGTAAAGAATATGAGTCAATATATGTATAATGCTGATATAATATTTACATCTGCAGGAAGAACAATGTATGAAGTTGCTTCTGTTGGTGTTCCTTGTATCTGTTTATGTCAAAATGAAAGAGAACTTACACATGTATTTGGAAATAGAGATAATGGATTTATAAATCTTGGTCTTGGAATAAATGTTAAAGATGAAGAAATTATGAATACATTTGTAAATCTTGTTAATAATTTCGATTTAAGAAAAGAACTTGGAAAAAATATGAGATACATTGATTTAAAACATGGATATGAAAATATTAACAATGTACTACATATAAAATATAAAGAATTTAAAAAAGATAAAAAATTAAGAGAAAATGAAGAACATAATTAAATAAAAGTATAAGTACATTAGTATTAGCTATTTTTAAAAAAATAGCTATTAAAAAAGAAAAACAATTATATAATAAGATATAAAATTAGTATCAAATAGCTATATAGAATAAATTGGAAAAAATAGGTGACACAATTATTTATCCAATTAATTCTATTTACTTTAAGGTATTAGTCTCTATTTTTTTTAATTTACTATTAAATTTAAAAATATTTTAATTTTAATAGTTTTACGTGTTTCTTAAATAATTTAAAATATTATTTAATTAAATGAAGTTAATATTTTAATATAATTTATTAAATTATTAGTAATACTTTTTTTAATTAACTTCATACTAGATTATATATACCATTATATAAATACTTTTTTATAAAAAAGTAATACTTTTTAAAAAATATAAAAATAAAATAATTTAAAAAAAGGTAAAATAATTAAATAATAGATTTAATCATATTAATCTCTTTTTTACTAATTGTTCTAAAAGCTAAAATTAAAACAAAGTAAATTAAAGCACCGAATATTGAAACAAGTATAATATTAATTATTCCAATAGGATTTAATAAATAAACAACAAGTCCCATAATAAGTGAAGCAATAATAATCTTTATAGAAGACTTATGTTCATATGGTAATGGCATATACCTTTTTGACACAATAGTAGTTACTGAAAATGCAAATATATAACAAATTAGAGTTGCAATTGCAGCACCTAATATACCAAATTTTGGAACAAATAAAATATTAACTATAATATTTAATATAGCAACAAAAATCCATAATTTACCAAGTATTTTAGTATTTTTCTCTAAAATAAGAATATTATTAGTAATACCATAAATTCCCATAAACAATGCACCTAAAGCAACAAATGGAGTTACTATAAAACCTTTTTGAGCAATATCAAATGTAGTAATACTTAATAAAAGTGATTTTGAAAGTACACTTAAACCTACAGCAGCAGGAACTGTTAAAAGTAAATAATATTTCATTGAATACTTCAAATACTTATTAACCTCATCAATATCTCCTTTTTCAAAGTATTCAGGAAGTACTGCAGGAAGTAAAACTGCAAATGGGCTTAAAAACATTAAAAGAATACTTCCAAGAGCATAACCTGGAGAATAACAACCTACTGCAGCAGTACCTAAAATAATACTTATTACATACTTATCTGAAGAATCAACAACCCAACTAGAAATATTACTTGGTACTGTTGGAAGTGCAAATTTAATCTCATCTTTTAAAGTACTAAATTTAAATCCAAAACCTAAATTATGTAGAATATTAATTACCATCATTAAAAATACTGCAAAATATCCAGTGAATAATCCCCATGCAACAGTTTCTATTGGATAATGAGACATTGTAAGATAAATACAAACAAATACTCCAATATAACTTTGAAGAACAAGATATAAAGAATATTTTTTCATTTTCTTTATAGTTCTATAATAAGAAATTAACATGAGATTTATACATGCAAAAAATGATATTATAACTGTAATCCTAAGAATAGTCACATTTCCATTAAACAAGCTATTTGCTAAAGTTTGTGCAAATATTAAAAATATACTACAAATAATAATTGTTGAAATAGTTGTAGTTGTAATCATTGGATAAAATGATTCTTTAAATTTTGTTTTATCAGTTTCTGCAGATAAAAATCTTACCATAGTATAAGGCAATCCTAAATTTGCAATATTAGGTAATAAAGCTACAGTAGTTAAAATTTGTGACCACATTCCATATTCTGCAGTTGTAAATGATTTAGTGATAATTGGAATGAAAATAAGACTACTTAAAGATATTAATATATTTGTAATACCTACAAGTCCAATTCTTTGAACAAATCTTTTATATTCAAGCAATATATCACCATTTAATTAAATAAAATAAGTTTAAATTATTATACTTATTAAATTATAAAAAATAATAAAATAAGTTTACTATTTATATTATAATTATTCAATTATAAAAAATAATAAGATATTATAAATTAACTATTTAAAATCTTATTAAATAATTCTTTATCAAATGATTTAAAGAAATAATTTTTATTATAATCATTTGGTTTAAAATTAATATTATCAAATAAATCTTTAGGAGAATCAACTTTTTTTACAATATTCTTTTCTATAAGTGTATCTAAATATTCTATTCCTGGAAGATTTACAATATAAGTTATACAATCAAACTGTAAACCTTCATAAATTCCAGTAGAAAATGCACCAACTTGATATTTACTTTCTGCAAATAACTTATAAAGAGGAGTTTTACTATTATCAATAACTATAAATTTATCACTTTTTATAGCATTTACAAGTTCAGGGTAATTTTCTTTCCAATTTGAATATTCTCCAGGATGAAGTTTATAAATAATTTTAAAATCTTTATTTTCATTATTTATAATTTTCAAAAGTTCAAAAGCAAATTTAGATAAATATTTGCCAATTACTCCTTGAGATATAAAAAGAAACTGGTTATCTTTTTTAGCTATTTTTTTAAATTTCTTAGAATTTTCTTCAAAATAAGAAAAACCTATTGCCTGTATATTCTCTTTTTTTATTGGATAATTACATGAATCTTTCCAATATTCTCCAAAACTAAGTAATTTATCTGGGAAATATTTAATTATCCTATTATCTAATACTTTTTCATTAGGATATGAATAACCCATATGATATTTACTTATAGTACCATGTTGTAATTCATAAACAGGAATATCTAAATCATGACATGCTGCAACAAGAGCTTTATTTTCATAAGCAACAACTAAATAAACTTGTTTAGGTTTACGTTTAATTAATAATTTTTTATATTCATTATAATCATATTTAAAATTAAGAATATGATTTTCTATAATTTGTTTAAGATTAATATTAATATTATAAACCTCTTTAATTTCACTTTCAAGATTTTCAATTAAATCTAATTCATTATCTGTAAAATTTAATTTATTTGTTTTTTTATAGAAATAAGATCCAAGAAGTATTCTATCATTATACTTTATATTATCAGATTTCTCAGTATAATGTTTATTTAAATATGGAGATTCTATAATTTCATAGGATTTATTATCTTCTTTAATATAATCTTGTAAAAAATAAGAGTAAATATCAATATATTTATTATTATATAATACTTTTCTTGGATGATCAAAGATTAAAATATCTTTATGATAATTTTTACTTAATGGATTAGATAATAAGCTATTTTTAATAAAAGGTAAAAATGTTTTAATCTTATCTACAATAGATAAAGATTTTTGTTGTGGAGATTCAAAAGTATTTAATTTCTTTGTAATATCATAATATAAATACATTCTAATAATCTGCCAGAAATATACTCCTTGTATATTTCTATGATTTAAATTGTATTTTTCTTCAATTTTAAAAAAATTATCTCCAATATCTTTTACTGTATGCATATTTAAATCTCCATAAACTTTAAAATATTATTAATAAATCCAATATTAAGCTAATATAAACTAAAAGTAATACTACATCTTAAACATCTTAGTTAATAAAAACCATATATTCAAATTAAATAATAATAAATACAAAACGCAATAATTAAATTTAAAATAATAATTTCTAAACTTTTAATTAATATTTAAACATAAAAAATGCTCTTTTAGCATCACCACAATAATTAGCAGATACTAAATTATCAATTTTCTTTTCAAAAGCTATTTTAAAATCCATTGAGGGAACCTTTCTAAATTTTATCATTAAACCTGCATCAAATTTCATATGAACATCAAAGTCAGATAAAAATTTTCTTTTTTTAAGTCCCATATCCATTAAAATATTTTCAACAACACGAATTACATCACTTTGTGCTAAAACAATTTCTGATTGAATATTATTTAATTCATCTTCATTTTCTTCTTTATTTTTAGATAATTCCCTTTGTTTAGATAATAAATCTAAATAATTATCAATCTCCGGATAATTTCCCATAATCTCACCATTATCAACACAATTTAAAAAAATAAACCCATACCTATCAGATTACTAAAGCACAACTTAAAAAAACCCACAATAAAATCTAATTTATCAGATTATTTGAGCATATTAAATTCTATTATATCATCTGCTTTAATATTAATTATTGCTTTTTTACCAATAATCTCATTAATTTTATTTGGAGATATTCCAGAACCTGGACGTTTATAAGTTAAATCACTTTCTTTAATAATATTACCTTTAGGAATATCATATTTAGCAATAATTGAACGTCTTGCTTGTAACCTTGATTCTTTTTCACATTCTAATGGAACTTTTTCATATTGTCCATTGATTTTATTTATAAATTCTATATTTCTTTTAAATTTACGTACATCATTTGGATCCATTGCATGATAATGATCATTACCTTTTAAAGTTTTATCTAAAGTAAAATGTTTTTCAATAATCTTTGCACCATAAAGATAAGCAGTAGTTAAAGTTAACATTTCATCATCAGGTTTAGTATGATCAGAATATCCAATTTCAAATTCAGGATAAGATTCTTTAAGATTTTTAATCATTAAAAGATTTGCATCTTCATAATTTGTTGGATATGAAAGTACACAATGAAGTAAACCAATTTCAATATCTGAATCAACAGTTCTAATTGCATTTATTGCCTCATCAACTTCTTTCATATAAGATGCACCTGTTGATAATATAATTGGTTTTTTCTTAGTAGCTATTTTTTTAATAAAAGGTATATTATTTAAATCAGATGATGAAATTTTATATACATCCATAAACTTATCAAGATAATTTACACTTTCAAAATCAAAAGGAGTTGATAAAAATAGTATTCCAATTTCATTACAATAATTAGCTAATTCATGATATTCATTTTCCCCAAATGAATCAAATTTTTTAAATAATTCAAATTGACTTTTAGTTGGTTCTTCATTTAAATCCCAATATGCTGGTGAATTACGGCTTGCTATTGTTTCTGCTTTATATGATTGGAATTTTACTCCATCACAACCAGCATCTTTTGCTTCTTTTATCATCAATTTTGCAGCATCCATGTTTGAAATATTTTCTTTCTTAGCAATATCATAATAATTAACACCAATCTCTGCAATTAAAAATGGTTCAGTTTTAAATATACTCAATTAATACACCTTCTAAATCTGAAATAGTTTTAAAATCACTTTTAGTTTTATTATTTAAATAATATTAATATTTCTTAAATTTCTAAAATTAAACTTTAATTAAAAAAAATATATTATTAAATTCATATAAACTAAAAAGAAAATTAAAATGATAATAATAAATATAAACCTGTAATAATACATACAAAAGTTAAATATTAATTAAATAAGAATAAAAATAAAATTAAAGAGAATAATAATAAAAAATACGAAAAAACAATAGAAAAATAAAATACACTAAAATAAAAAAAAACACGAAATGAATTCAAAAAATAAACATATTAAAATAAAAAAAATAAAAAAAGTAAAACACTTAAAAAAAAATAAAATTAGAATAATGTTATAGCATCAGGAACTGATCTTAACATTGCATCATGGATTGGTCTCATTGTAGAAGTAATAACTGAAGTATCAACATTTTCTGCCATTGCTTTATCATCCCCATGAGCAGGTATAATATTAGCATTAAGACAAGATTGTAAATTATTAACAGTTACTTTTTCAATCCAAGGATCAATATCAGATATAGTAATCTCATCAATACCTTGTTTATCTAATTCTTGAGCAAGTGCCCATGAAACGAAACGTCCACCAAGTAAACCAATTTTATTACCATTTACTTTAGAAGCTATACCTTCAACATCATCTTTAATTTTAAGATTTTTATACATTTTAGCATTTACCATTGTAGCCCAATGAGCATCTCCAAGATTAAAGTCTCCAATTTTATTTGGATATATTTTATCAGGACCTACTATTTTTACAGTTCTTGCAATAGAAAGCATTTCATTTCTACCAATAGGTAAATCATATGAAGAAGGAACTTCTTCTTTAATAATTTTCAATACACGTGGAAGACCGAATTTACCTCTTTTTGCTGTACCTGGTTCATAACCACACATATAACCATGATGATTTTTAGGAAAACCAGTGATAATCATATTTAAACCAGCTCTAAGACCAATTCTACATTCATGTTCATATGCCCCATTAGTTGCAACAACTCCTCCAGGAGTTAAAATTCTAGCTGCAGCAATAGTTCTTGCATATGCTTCAGTTGTATCTTTAGCTCTATTAAATGGTCCACCTTCAATAACAAAAACATCAGTACCAAGATTCATAGCTGCTTCAAAACCAGTTATAACATCATCATAACCATCACCAACAAACATGATAGTTTCAAGACCTTTACCATATTTTTTAGCAAGATCAACTACATCTTTAGCTTCATTAATTGGTGCTGCATGTGCTTCACCAGTTTGTTGCATTGAAACATTAACTGCTACAGATGAAGATAATTTTACCCATTCTTCTTTATCTTCTAATTGAGATAATTCTTTATCAATAAGACGTTCATGAATTCTTCCTCTAGGACATTCTTTAAACCCTGGTCCTTGATTATAACAATCACCACCACATCCAGTAATTGGTCTTGGGAATCTCATTGCACCATTAATACCAAAGTGATCTAAATCAAGTGGAACATCAACAGCATCATAAACTTCTTGCATAACTTCTAAACCAGTTTTACCAAAACGTTCACCAATATCTGCAAATGCATATGCACATATATGAATTGGAGTACCTAATTTATTTGCTAAATAACAATTACCTATTAAATCAATTTCTTCTAAATCAGAAGCACAAGTTCCAACAACAGCTTCAGTAATATCACAACCAAGAGGAAATTTCTTAAAATTTGAACCTAATTTTAAAACATCATCAAGTGGTAATTGACTAATTGCATCAACTACTTCAGTAACATCTTTTTCAGCTTTAGATAATTCTAAAGCAGCATCCATATCATTTACAGCCTCTTTAACTAAATCATACATTATAATCACGTATTTAATTTTTAAGATAATTGTTTACTATTTAAAATTTTTAAATGAAATTTTATATTATATACATTTATACTCTATGTGAATATTTATAATTTTATAAATGATTCTAATAAAAACAAACAAAATATTAAAAATTAAGTTTTTAAAATATTTTAAAAAATTATTATTCAAAATTAAAAAAATAAAAAAAAACAAACATAATAAGAAAAAAAACAATCCAACTATAAAAAAACAAACCCATAAGAAAAAAAACAAAAACTGAAAAAACAATAAAAAACATGAAAAACAATCAAAAAAAATTAAAAATTAAAAATAATCAAAAATTTAGAAATAAAATAAGACATTAAAAATTAAAAATTAAATAAAAAAGGTAAAAGATGTAAATTAAGCTACATCTTGGAATTTACCTTCTTTTCTTTCTTTATATATTTCTGGATACTTTTCAGCATATTCTGATTCACTCATATAATGTTTTTCACCATTAACCATTTCATAATAAGTATCATTATTATTTAAACTGGATTTATCTGAAGATACAAGTGAATCAGATCCATTATTAGAATTGCTAGAATTAGAATTTACTGTAGAATTATTAATAGTGAGATTAGTAGCATTAGTAGTATTATTAGTAGTTAAATTAGTATCCTCAAATGAAGGGTTTAAACTAAATGAATATACTCCAACACAAGCAATTATAACTAGAATCACTATTAATATTAATAATATTTTTCTATCCATTATAATCAACTCTCTTTTAATAAAATATCTACATATTCATATATCATTAAGTATGTAGATACAAAATAGATTATAAACAATTAATTATATAAATTTTTCTAGAATGTTTAAATAAAAATAGAAAAAATAAACAAAATCAATTGATAAAGAATATATAATTAAAATAAATTAAACTTTATTTAAAAAATAAATTTAAAAATCCTTTAATAATTTATATTATAATTAAAAAACTTAAGATTTAAATTTATAATTATAAAT
>NZ_MRCT01000168.1 GCF_002208625.1 Methanobrevibacter sp. 87.7 | reverse complement strand
TAGTTTTTTTATTAATTTTTTAAATATTTAATTAATTTTAGTATTTTTAATCTTGTTTTAATTTTTATTTATAATAGTTTTTTAAGTACTAACCTTATTTTTATAAACTTTTATTAGTTTGTAAAACTAAATATTAATTTAAAATATTACTAATTAAATCTAAAATTGTGATTATATGAAAATTTTATTTATAGGATCAAGACTTTTTGATGATGTAGAACCTTATATTAGAAATAAGGATATTACTTCAATTGTTACAGAATCAAATAAAAATGCAGATAATTTAGACCTTGCAGATGAAGTATTTATAGGGCCAAGAGGAATGGTTTTCCCATATAATGTTGCAATTGAACAAAATGTTAGTGGAATTGTACCTTTAATTGGTATTGATCCACCTTTAGTTGATGTTGCATCTATGAAAGAGAAAATAGAGGAAGAATATGGTATTCCAGTTGCATCATCCTGTGTAAAACCTGTAAGAATAGCAGCAAATAAATCTAAAACTAAAGAGCTTTATAATTCAATTGGTTTAAATACTCCAGAATCAGTATATCTTAAAAAAGAAGATTTAGATAATTTTGAAGATATGATTCATAGTAAAGGTTTTGATTATCCTGTTGTTTTAAAACAGAATGCTGGTCAAGGTGGAAAAGATATTTCTATTGTTGAAGATTTTGAAGGGGTTAAAAAGTATTTTGAAGAATTTGATGAAGGATTATGTGAAAACTTTATTGAAGGTGCTGAAATATCTATTGAAACTGTAGGATGGAAAGATAATTATTATACCTTTGTACCAGTATATAAAGGAGATACTTCAGTAAATGGTAGTCATCCTATTACTCGTGTAAGATATGGTCCTGCAAATATTGATGGATTAGATAATGAAGAAGTTCGTCAAACAGCATTAAAAATAGCTAAAACTCTTAAAATTGAAGGAAATATGGATTTAGATTTTATTTTTGATAGGAAAGCTAAAAAATTATATTCTATTGAAGCAAATACTCGTCCAAGTGGTACTAGATATTTAACATTTGCAATTACTAATGTAAATCCATTACATAAATTAGTTGATATGGTTACTGGAGAATTTGATGTTAATAAAATAGCTAATGAAGTAGAAAATCATTATTGTGCAGAAGTACCTGTTGGTACATTTGAAGGTGAAATTCCTGAGAAAACATATAATAATGATTATATTGTACATGGGCCTGTTGGTTATCAAAGAGTTACTGTTAGAGCAGATTCTGTTGATGAATTAATTAAAAAAGTTAAAGATATTACTGGAAAAGATATTGAAATTCATAATTAATTTTTAACTATTTTTTATTAATTCTTTTTTTAAATATTATATTAATTTAAATCTTTATTTAATTATTAAAGTTTCTAATTTTATGATTATATTACTTATTTTTTTTATAAAAAAATTTTATTTTAATTATATTTACTTAATTCTAATATTTTTTCATTAAATTTTAAATATTATTAAAAATAAAAATAAATTAATATATAGGAATTTTTTGTGGTAAATATGAATACAATTGATATGATAATTTTATTTTGTATAACTCTTTTTTCAACAATATTCTTTACATGGTATATTAAAAGATTATTGTTAAAAGCAAATATTACTGATAATCCAATTGTCAGTGAGCATAGGTATAAAGCTGGAACACCTACAATGGGTGGAATTGCATTTTTATTTGCAGTTTTATTAATTACATCTATTTATTACAAAAATCATATAATTTTAGTTACTTGTTTTACTATGATTGCAGCAGGTATTATGGGTTTAGTTGATGATTTACTTGGACTTAGAGTTGCAGAAGTTCAAAAATTAGTAAAAAACACAAGTAATGAGGTTGTATCTTTAGGATTACTTGATCTTGAATCTGGTGAAGAAGCTAGGGTTGCTTCTGATAAAGCTAAAGCTCAAGTTGATGATTTAGTTGAAGAAAACAAACTTACTGTTATTGATAATGTTCCAATTAAATATGAAACTGGTGAAGGTGAACAAATAGCTGCTCAACTTTTAATTGGTGTACTTTTAGCATTCACTGGTTCTGTTACTCATCTTGGGGGATTTAATTTAGGAATCTTTGCAATACCAATTGTTATTATTGCAATTTTAGGTGCAGTAAATACTGTTAATCTTATTGATGGTATGGATGGTTTAGCTGCTGGAATTCTAGCTATTGCTTCATTTTCATGTATTATCTTTGGTGTAATGAATGGAAATATGTCTGTTGTTCCTCCATTTTTAATATTAACTGGTATTTGTTTAGGATTTTTAGTATTTAATAAATATCCTGCAAGTATATTTATGGGTGATACTGGATCTATTTTACTTGGTGCAGGTTATGCTACAGCAGTACTTCTTTGTGATATTCCATACTTTGGACTTTTAGCTTTAGGAGTACCAATATTCTCTGTAATTGTAAGTCTTGCACATAGGGCACATCTTATTGAGATGCCTGTAGAACCATTACATCATACTTTAAATTTTAAAGGTATACCTGAAAAAACAATTATATTATTATATTGGGGAGTTACAGTTTTATTATGTGCTATAGGTTTAATTGTTAATTACTTTTTAGTAATTGCTTAAACCTTTTTATTTTTTACTATTTTTAGGTTTTTTATTTATTTTAGCTATTTTTTTATAAAATTTTAATAATTTTTAATTATTTTTAATTTATTATTGATTTATTTAAATTTTAGTTTATATTTTTTAATTTTAATTGCTTAGTTTTACTTAAATTATCTTTATATAATATTATATAGTTATATAATATTGTGGTTAAATGAAATTAAAAGAATTACTTATTCGATATGCAATGCTTGTTATTGGTGTAAGTACTATGTCTTTAGGTATTGCTTTATCAATTAAAGGAGGTTTAGGTTTATCTCCAATTTCTTGTATTCCTTATGTATTATCAAAAGCATATCCTTTAACTGTTGGTGAATTTACAGTAATATTTAATGTTCTTTTAGTTCTTTTACAAATTATTATTTTAAAGAATTTTAATGTAAAATTAATTTCAGAAATGATTGTTTGTTTTATTTTTGGTTATGCTATTGATTTTAATTTATGGTTGATTTCTTTTATTAATCCAGTAAATTATATTGAACAATGGATAATATGTTTACTTGGAGGTTTTGTTTTAGCATTAGGTTTATGTGTTGAAATTAAATCACGTACTTCAATGCTTCCTGGTGATGGTGCTGTTTTAGTTATTTCGAAGGTTTATAATAAAGAATTTAGTAAAGTAAAACCTATGTTTGATATTTCAATGGTTATTAGTTCTGTTATTTTAGCATTTTATTTACTTGGTCATTTAGATGCTGTACGTGAAGGTACAGTTTTTGCTGCAGTTTTTGTTGGACCTATTATTAAATTTTATAATAAAACTTTTGCATATAAATTTGATGAATTTTTAATTAAATTATCAAAAGAGGCATAATTTTTTATATTTTTTTTTATTTTAATTTGTTAGAATTTTTTTATTTTATTTATTTTTAGATTTAGTCTAATTTTATATTTAATAAAAG
>NZ_MRCT01000167.1 GCF_002208625.1 Methanobrevibacter sp. 87.7 | reverse complement strand
ATGTAAAACATATCAATTGGATATTTAAAAAAAATATAATATAAATTTTACTATTTAATGTTAGAAATTTATAAAATACAAGTGATAAAAAATCAATAAAATTTAAAAAAATTTAGATATTATAATTTATTCAATAATATAAAAATCAATTATAAAAATAATAAAAATATTTCTACTAGAATATTTAAGAAATTAAAAAATTAAGAAAACTAGATAAAAAAGCTAAATATCAAACAAATACACATGTTAACCACAAGCATACTTAAAAAATAGATAAAAATAAGATAAAAAAAATCTTAAAAAAACTTAAAAAAATAAAAAAAATAGGATAAAATCCTATTTAAAACCATTTAATTTTTTCTTCTAGATACAATAATACATAAAACAGATAATATTAAAAATATTATAGGTATACCTGTTTTAGGCATATCCCCAATTAATACAGTACTATTTTTGTTAGAACTATTTAATTTATTATTTATTGAATTAATACTATTATTAGAATTATTACTATTAGAATTGTTATTAGAATTATTATTTTTATTATTGTTGTTATTAGTGTTATTTGTATTGTTATTACCTGTATTATTAGTACCATTAGTATTATTTGTACTATTTGTATTATTAGTACTGTTAGTACTATTAGTATTATTTAATACAGTTATTGTTGTTATTGTAGTTATATTATCAGTATAATCTGATTTAGAAATCATTGATTTTGTAATATTTCCTACTTTTTCAGTTTTATAAATTAAACTTAAATTAACTGTTTCATTTATATTTAATTGTTTATTATATAACCAAACATTTTGATTATTTACAATTTTATGTGTCCAATTTGCTTTATCATTATAATCAATATATTTTAGCCCAGTTGTATCATTTTCAACTATAAATACATTATTTAATATAGTATCCCCAATATTATGTAATGTTATATTATAAGTTACATTATCTCCTAAAACATATTCATTTTTATCTTTAGTTTCATTTACTGTTAAATTATAAATATTACCTAAATAAGTAGTATTTACAAATAGGAAATTTGGTTTATAAATTTCATTTCCACCAGTATAAAAATTTAATATTAATTGAGTTTTATTTTCTAATATTAATGTTGCATTAGTAGTTGGAACTCTTAAACCATTATTATATTTAAGTACAACATCCTCAATAATAGGTAAAAATTCAGGATCTACATAATCGAAATTTTTAAAATCACTATATAATAATTCACATAATATATATTCAATATTATTTATATCACCAATATTTTTATATAAATCAGTTTTATTTTCAAAATAATTATAAAATAATATTTTTACATATTCTTGTGCATCTTCACCTATAATATTACATATAATACCAACATTATCTAATAAATAAGAACCCTCAGCATCCTCATAATCTAAAGAAAATCCATATAAACCATTATCTAATTTAATATATCCCTCTTCTGATTCAAATGGAATAAATTTCCCTTTTGCTCCAAATCCACCATTGATCTTACTATTGGTAATTGTTAGATTATTAAAAATGTATATTACTTTATTTTCAAAAGATGTACTATTTGTAATATTTGAATTAATAATATTTCCATTAAAAGAGTATATAATTCCATTACCAAGAGAATTTGTGTTAGTAATTTTTGAATTAATTAATGTAGTATTATTTCCATAGATAGAACCACCATTAAATGCATATCCTTTTGTGAAATTGGAATTATTAACATTTAAATCACATGAATATATATCTCCACCATATATTAATGCAGAATTATTTACAAAATTAGAATTATTTACATTTAATGAATTTCCATAAATAGCTCCACCCATAGATGCGTTATTATTAAGAAAAGTAGAGTTTATTACTTCATTTGAATTTAATATAGATACTGCACCACCATTTTGGCTTGCACTATTATTGTTAAAATTACAATTTACAATTGATACTTTATCATCATTTTTAGAAATAATATAAACTGCACCACCAAAAACTGCATTATTATTATTAAATGTAGAATTTATAATAGTAAAATTATTATAAAAATACATATCTATTGCACCACTATCTCTTGAGACAGTATTATTTTCAAAAATACAATTTATAATATTTCCAGAAGCATTATCTGAAAAAATAGCCCCTCCATCAAAAGAATTAGAATTAACTATTGTAGAATTAATAAAACTAAAATTTCCTTTTTTTATATATATTCCACCACCAGAAGTTGAAGAAGTATTACTCTTATTTATTGTAATATTTATAAGTTTACTATCACTATCCCCAAAAAAGAGTGTTCCTCCATATGAATAAGCAGTTGAATTCATAAATGAACAATTATTAAAGAAATTTTTAGAATTTACTGTTCTTATTACACCACCAACTCCTGCAGATTTCATATTAATAAAAGTACAATTTTCAATAAAATTAGTGCTGTTTAAAGAACATAATATACTCCCCAGTGGATCTCCATTAGCATTAATATTACTAAAACTTGAATTTATAATATTAACATTACTTTCATTAGAAAATATTAATCCACTAGTCATTCTATTATCATATAACTGATAATATTTTATATTATCAAAACTTGAATTTACTAATGTAATATTAGATTTAATAACAGCAAAAAAACTACCATAAGTATTATTAAAAACATTAGATTTAGTGAATTTTAAATTTTTAATTAAAATATTACTATTTTTTATATTAAAAAATGTTGAACAATTTACATCAATAATAACATTTTGATTATTATAATTTTCTAATGTTAAATTCAAATTAGCAATATTATAATTAACTTTAATGTTATAATTTCCACCTAAAAAATATATATTACTATAATTATTAATTCTATAGTTAACAGAATCCCAATTTGAAGGAGAATCAGGAGTTCTACCATTACCTGTACCATTAGGACTTATATAAACACTATTAATATTATTATCATTTAAAATATTATTATTCTTTACAGATGATTTTTCAATATTAATATTATCACTATCATTTAGTGATGATTGCTGAATATTAGTATCTGTAGAATTAATATTTGTATCATAATTAATAATATTACTATGGTTATTTATTGTATTAGTATGATTTATATCATCAGTTGCAGATATAAAACTTAATGAACTAAATATAACTATAACTAAAAGCATCGGTATTATTAATTTACACTTCATTTTTCAGTCATCCATTAATTAAAAGATTTATATAAAATAATTCTCTTAATTATATAAATTTAATATATATTTACAATAAATATTCAAAGCAAATATTTTTAAATTTATATGATTATAATTATACAATTCGTTAATATAAAAACTTTATTATAAACATTTTCTAATTAGAAAAAAATTAATTTAAGAAATAATAAAAAAGAATAAAAATATTGTTCATTTTTTTAATATTATATTTAATGGACTTATTTTGTATAAATAGTTTAATTAATAGTGATTGAAAGTAAATTGTAAATTAAAATATTTATACTTTTAATTATGAGTATACCTAATTCATTAATTCTTATATTTGTAATTGATATATGAATATGATAAATAGTAAGTTAATATT
>NZ_MRCT01000166.1 GCF_002208625.1 Methanobrevibacter sp. 87.7 | reverse complement strand
ATTAAAAATAAAAGTAAACAATAAAAAAAAGCAGTAATAAAATTAAAAATAAAATAAAGTAATAAAATTAAAAAAAATATAAAATAAAAATTACCTTAATTTTAAGTAAAAATTAAAAATATAAAGATAAAAAGAATTATTCTCTACCTTTTTTAAGTGATTGAACCATATCAATATTTTTAATTTTACGTGAGAAGATAATATTTACCAAAACAGATACTCCAACAACTATTATAAAAGTCATAATTATACTAGAAATTGAATAGGAATTTGGGAAATAATAATCTTCTCCAGAACTATCTAATATTAAACCTAAAACTTGATAAGCTAATGGTATACCTATAATAAAACCAATAATTGCTAAAAATATACTTTTATTAAGATATATTCTTGATATATATCTAGATTTAAATCCAATAACTTTTAATGTTGCAAGATCTCTTTCTGATTCTGTAAAGGATAATACAGCTAAACTATATAATACAACTATTGATAAAAGTATTGAAAATATAATCAATATATCAACCATTTCATTAACTGTTTCCATAAGTGTTTTCCAAGTTTTCTGTAAATCAGATACAGAACTTACACTAGCTACACCTGAAATATTATCATCAACAGACTTATTATATGTAACAATTGATGTTGGTGTAAAATTAAGACCTGATTCATTAATTTTATCTGGACTTATAATAAGACCTTGACTTGATGAATCTGCATAAATTCCGGTAATAGTTGAATTTACCCATTTATTATTTGAATAAATATGCCATTCAACAGTATCACCAACTTTAAGGTTTAAGATTTGTGCAGTCTTCTCAGAAACAAGTACACTATTATTATCAAATAGTATTTTCTTCATATACTTATTATTTGGTGTAATTATTCCTGTATTATTAAATGAATTCAAATTCGAAGTTTTACTTACACCATTATGTTTAATCTCAATTTCTTGACTCATTACCTGTGTTCCATTATACTCTTTAGATAAATAATCTATTTGAGAATCTGTAATATTTGATTCAAGATTAATTTGATTATTATAATGATTTATATCATTATATTCCCATACTTCTATTTCATCCATTGCATTTTCCATTCCTAATGAAGTAAGTACAAGTATAGTACAGGTAATTATCACTACAATAGTAACTAATGTTCTTATTTTACTTCGACTCATATCTTTAATATTCCATTTAATATTAAAGTTAAGATTTTTCCAAAATTTAGTATTATTAATAAATTTTAGTTTAGATATCTTAGGAGCCTTAGGCATTAATGTTGATGCTGGAGATTCATGTGCAATACTTTTAACTGTAATATATGTGAATAATATTGCTAATATTAACATTACTAAAGGAACAAGAACAAAACTCCAATCAAATCCTGGTGACCAAACAGGAAAAGTGTATGTTGTAGCCATTGAAACTTCAAATATTCCAGGTAATGTTAATGGACCTAGTATAAAACCTAAAACAGAACCAAATATAATCATAAAAATACCATAAGAAAGATAATGGTTAATTATTGTTCTATTTTTAAATCCTAAAGACTTCAATATTCCAATCTGTGTTCTTTGATTAGAAACAATTCTAGTCATTGTTGTAAGAAGTGTTAATAATGAAACTATAACAAATATAATTGGAATCATTACACCCATCATTTTATGTTGATCTATTTCAGAGCTTATTGTTTTATGACTTCCTTGTCCTTCTCTTGTTAAGTATATTGAATAATTATTACTTACAGTATCTAAATCTTTTTGATATTGACTTGTATTTTCATTAGTTCTAATTAAAAGTGTGTTATAATTAATATTGTCTCCTGGAATAGATTTATAAGATAAATATCCAAATCCTTGAATATTAAAATCTGGTATAAATGTTTTTTTAGGTTGTTCAAATATATATTCAGGTGAATAACCTAATCCACGAACTGTTTTTTCAATCTCAATATTATTAAATTTAACTTTAATTTTATCTCCAATTGATAAATTACGTGCATCAGCAAATCTTTTATCAAGCCAAATACCATCTTTATCATTAATATCAATGTTTGGCCCTTTTACTGGATAATATTTAGATATTGTATTATTCTCTATAAAATGTAGTTTAATATCAGGATTATCCTTCATATCACCTACTGTATCTACTGTTAATTGTCTTTCTACTCCTAATGTAGAACTTAGATTTTCTATTTGATTTACTGTAGAATTACTAATTGTATCATTATATATCCATACATTTGCCATATTTGTATCATTATAATAACTGTTTAGATTATCTTCAATACCATATGCTTCTGAACCAATTCCAACAAAGATATAAACTGCAAAAAATGTCATTAAGAAGATTGCAATAAATTGTAATTTATGCTTAGACATATCTCTAAGCATCTTTTTAAATAATAACATAATATAACCCTTATTAATTTTTTTAAATAATTAAAATTTCCAATCAACTTCTTCAGGAGTTTTAGGATTGTCAATAATTTTAACATCTTCAATTATGCCATCATTAAGATAGATAATTTTATTTGCAATTTCAGCAATCTTTTCATTATGTGTTACTACAACAACAGTTGTATTATTAACTAAAGATAAATCATGAAGAATTTTAATAACATTATAACCAGTTTTTGAATCTAAAGCACCAGTTGGTTCATCACATAATAATAATGTTGGTTTTTTAATTACTGCACGTGCAATTGATACTCTTTGTTGTTCACCTCCAGATAATTCAGAGGGAAATTGATTTGAATGATCAAGTAAACCAACCTGATTAAGAGCATAATCAACATCTATATCATCATCAATAAGTTCACTAATTAAATCAATATTTTCATATACAGTTAAACTTGGAATTAAATTATAGAATTGAAAAATAAATCCTACTTCATTTGCTCTAAACTTTGTAAGTTCATTATCATTGAAATTAGCAATATTTTTATTATTTATTATAATATCCCCAGAACTTACACTATCTAATCCCCCAAGAAGATTTAATAATGTTGATTTTCCAGAACCAGAAGGTCCAAGAATCACTACAAATTCTCCTTCATTTATTTCAAAATTTAATTTATTTACAGCCTTCAAAACATGTTTTCCAGTAACATATTCTTTTGTTACATTCTTAAATTCAATTATAGCATTCAATCTTTTCACCTCACTAAAATTAAATTATAAAAATACATATCTAAAAAATAAAATCTTTTTAATAATTATCTAAAAAATAAAGTTTAAGTTTATTAGAATAAAAATTAAATTTTTAATAAATTTAAAATAAAAACTTAAACTAATTAGTTCTTAAAAGCTTTATAACCCTATAATAAAACTTTAATAAGATTAATAAAATACAATTAAAAATTTAAACATTAAACAAGCTAAAAACATTAACATGTTCAAATAAATTACAATGAAAAATTTAATAAAATATCAAACAAGTTAAAATAATTTCATAAATATTATGAAACTTATTTAATAATTTTAAAAATAAATTTATTTTCTAAATTCTGTACAAAGTTAATTTATTATTAATAGTATATAAATTTAGGTATACCTAAAAATTTATATTTTTAAAAATTTTAAAT
>NZ_MRCT01000165.1 GCF_002208625.1 Methanobrevibacter sp. 87.7 | reverse complement strand
ATTTTTATCTATTTTTAATTCTTTTTTATAGTTTAAATCTATATTTTTTAAGTTTACTTCTAGCTATTTTTATAATATTTTTAAGTGTTTTTTTATTTTTTATTTTTTAAATAGAATTTATATTTTATTAAAATTTCTTTGATTATAGAAAATTTTAAAAATAATTTAAAATATATAATAAATATACTTTTTATAATATACAAATTATTATAGATAATCATAAAAAAAGGGATTTTTAATGAAAAAATCAAGATTAAATTTATTTAAGTCTACATCCATGTTAGTATCAATATTAGGTGTTATTATGATTATTGCAACTATTGTAGTTGTAGCTTATATTGGTTTTAATATGGTTTCTTCTGGAATTACTACTGGTATTTCATCTGGAAATCAATATGATGAATTATCTCAATTAAAAGCAAATTATACTGCTTTAGAATCTCAGTTTAATAATTCTGAAAGTTCTATTGATAATAATAAATATGATGATATTAAACTTGAGTTAACTAGATCTAGTGGAGATATTGATGATGTTGATAGTGCTCTAGCTGCCGGTAAATCTTCGCAAGAAGTTAACAATAGAATTGCTATTGCTAAAAAAGAACTTAATTATACTAAAAAATTAATTGATGAATCTACTAATTCATCATAATATTTTTTATTTTTGTTTTATTTTTTATTTTTATTGTTTTGTCTGTTTTTTGTGTTTTTGTTTTATTTTTTATTTTTATTGTTTTGTCTGTTTTTTGTGTTTTTGTTTTATTTATGTTTTGTTTTATTTTTAAAACCTAATCCTACAATATACATTTCTCTACTTTTTTTACGTGATGAAGGAGGTTTTGTTGTTTTTAAAATTTTAAATTTTTTATTAAGTTTTTCAATTAAATGTTTATATTCTGGTCCTTGGAAAACTTTAATTACAATATTTCCATGTTCTTCTAAGATATTATCTGCAATATCAATTACAACATTTATTAAATCAATACTTCTAAGATGGTCTATATCTCTGATTCCAGTAAGTGAAGGGGAGGCATCTGATACAATTACTTTTGCTTTACCTCCAATTAATTTAATTATTTTATTTTGAACTTCTTCAGTTGTAAAATCTCCTCTGATTCTATAATAATTTTCATTTGGAAGTGGTTTTATTCTATTTAAATCTACCCCAACAACGATTCCATTTTCTTCAACTTTTTCAAGAGCAATTTGTGACCATCCACCAGGAGCAGCACCTAAATCTACTACAGTATCTCCTTTTTTTATAATTCTATATTTTTTATCTAGTTGTTTTAATTTATATGATGCTCTTGAACGATATTCATTAGCTTTTGCTCTTTTATAATAGGGATCATTTTTTCTTTCCATTTCCCATCTACTACCCATATATTCACACCTTACAATTTTATAGTTCTATATATTATATATTATAATTTATTTTAATAATTTTACATGTATTTTATTAAATTTCATTAATTTATTTAAATGAGTTTTATTTTTTCATATTTTTTTCTAAAAATATTGTTGATTTACAGCTTGGCATTCCAACTTGTATTGCTTCAATATCTACATTACCTTCTTTTATTTCCATAATCATTACTGATGGATCTGAAAGTCTTGGGCTTGTTGGACTTCCAGGATTTACTAAAAGAACATCTTTCACAGTATCTATTGTTGGAATATGTGAATGTCCACTAACAAGTATTTTTACACCTAATTCTTCAGCTAAATAATATAATTGTTGTTTATCTCCTTTAGGATAAACTTCTCCATGGATTAAACCAATTTTTATATTTTCTTTTTCAATTACTCTGTATTTTGGAAGTTCTATATTATTATACCTATCCATATTTCCTTGTACTGCAATTGTTGGGGCTATTTTTTCTAGTTCACTTATAACTGATTTATTAGTTAAATCTCCAGCATGTAAAATTAAATCGACAGATCTAAATGCTTCATAAACTTTTTCTGGTAGTTTATTACATCTATCTGGTATATGTGTATCGGAAATTAAACCTATTTTCATAGAATCACTTCATTAATGATTATTTTTATATTTTTTTTATTTTTTAATAATGAGTTTTTTTATTATTTTGTATATTATTTATATATAATTTTTTTATTTATTGTTTAATAAATTATAACTTATTTTTTTGTTTTATTAGTTTTTATTAAAATTTAAATAAAAAATATTATATGTTTTTAATTACATAGTGAAAATTATATCTATTTTTAAAAGGAGATTAATGATGGGAGAAATTAAAAAGGAAAATATTTTGGATATTTTAGATGGATATGATAAAGAAAATATTACTATTGCTACTTTAGGTAGTCACACTTCTTTACACATTTTGCGTGGTGCTCAATTAGAAGGTTTTAGAACTGCTATAGTATGTGAAAAAGGTCGTGAAGTACCATATGAACGTTTTGGCGTTGCTGATGAATTTATAATGGTTGATAAATTTAAAGATATTGTTAATGAAGATGTTCAACAAAAACTTCGTGATATGAATGCTATTGTTATACCACATGGATCTTTTGTTGCTTATGCAGGATTAAGTAATGTTGAAGATAAATTTAATGTACCTATGTTTGGTAATAGGGATATTTTAAGATGGGAAGCAGAAAGAGATAAAGAAAGAAAAATGTTAGTAAATGGTAATATCAGGATTCCTAGAAAATTTGATAGTCCTGCTGATATTGATCGTGAAGTCATGGTTAAATTCCCTGGTGCTAGAGGAGGTAGAGGTTATTTCATCTGTTCTAGTCCTGAAGAATTTGATAAAAAAATTGATGACATGAAAAATCGTGGATGGATTGAAGATTCTGATGTTGCTGAAGCACATATTGAAGAATATGTTTGTGGTTGTAATTACTGTATACATTATTTCTACTCTGCATTGAATGATGAAGTAGAATTAATGGGTATGGATAGTAGGTATGAATCATGTATTGATGGTTTAGTAAGAATGCCTGCTAAAGATCAAATTGAAACAAATTTATCTCCTTCTTATGTTGTAACTGGTAATCATCCTGTAGTTATAAGAGAATCATTACTTACTCAAGTATTTGATTTAGGTGATAAATTAGTAAAAAGTGCTAAGGAATTAGTTAAACCTGGTTTAAATGGTCCTTTCTGTTTACAAACTCTTGTAAATGATAATCTTGAATTAGTTGTATTTGAAACAAGTGCTAGAGTTGATGGTGGAACTAATACTTTTATGAATGGTTCTCCTTATTCTTACCTTAAATATGGTGAAGGTATGAGTATGGGTAGAAGAATTGCAATTGAAATTAAAAATGCTATTGAAAGAGATGAATTAGATAAAGTAATTACATAATTATTATAATTAATTTTAGCTGTCTTGAGGACAAACTTAAAAAAGAGTATATTAAGGTAATTTGAGAATTATCTTAAATATTTTTTTATTTATTTATTTGGAATACTTGCTATTTTATTTAAATTAGTTTAATTTTTCCTGTTTTAATATAAGAATTTTAATTTTATTATATTGAATAATTGTTAAAAAAAGTTATTTATTTAAAGAGTTTTTTATTAATTTTTAATTTAAATTTAGCTATTTTTTATTTAGAAAAAGTTTTTTTTAAATATATTTTAAAATTAGTTTTTT
>NZ_MRCT01000164.1 GCF_002208625.1 Methanobrevibacter sp. 87.7 | reverse complement strand
TTATAATACTAAATATTAATAATAATTTTATAAAAATAAATAAAAATAAAGAATTTTAATAAAAACAAAAACTTTAAAATCAATAATATAAATATCTAAAAAATAATAAATTGTAATATTAATTAAATAAAAAGTATTATTTCAATAAACTTACATAAAGCAAAATCAAGTGAATATAAAGAAAATAGCTAAAATTATTAAAATAAATATAAAAATATAACAATTGTTAAATTTAGAAAAAATAAAAATAAAACCAATAAAAAGAAAATACAATAAAAAATAGTAATTTATATTAAAAAATATATTAAATAAAACTAGAATAAACTAAAAAAATAAAAAATAATTAGCTAATTAACCTAATCGTAAAATTCCTCATTATTTAATAATTTTTTCTCAAAAAGATGTTTAAGTCTTGAAATACATTGACGGGAATAACCAGTTTCTTCAGATAATTGAGTTATTGTTTTATCATTTATATTAAATAAAATATATAACATCATACCCATAGGGATTCTACTTTTATGAAAAATAGTTCCAGTAAAATCATTAAAGTTAGATTTACAATCTTTACAAGAATACCTTCTAACTCTACCTTGTTGACCTCGATTAACTATATTATAAGACTTACATTGAGGACAATATACACCATTAACCCATCTAAGACTTCTAAAAAAAGTCATAGCGACTTTATCATCAGGTATTTTTATTTCAGTATTCTCAGATTCATTCATATTGTTAATTATATAAAAGATAAAATATATATTTTTTGAAAAAAATTTAATAAAAATTACAATAAAACTTTAAAAAAATAATCTAAAAATATATAAAATTATAAGAAAAATTATATTTTATTCAAAAAAATAATATATAAAAAATTCAATTAAAAAATATTTTAAAAAAATTAAAACAAAATAATAAAAAAAGACCTACTCAAAATAATTATAGCTTAATATCAAACATTAAACACAAAACAACCACTGCAATATCAAACATCAAAAATAAAGTTCATTCATTTAATATTTTTAATGTAAAATCTAATTCAAAAAAAATATTTAATAGAAAAAACAAAGTAAATATCAAGGAAAAATCATTTAAAAGTTTAGATAAATTTAATGATTTAGATTATCCCCATATACCTTTAACTGAGGATAACATTCCAAAGGACATACCTAAAAACATAAGAAAATCAATGCTAAAATTTGATAAAAAAATAATAAATGCAAAATATGAATATGGATCTATATTTAATAAAACAACAGGTAAAGCTGGGGAAATAAAAACAAATAATGAAATAAATAATGTGAATCTCTTTAAAAATGAAAACTATGGTAATGACGAACTAATAGTATCACACAACCATTTAGGTTTACAACCATTTAATTATGTAGATTTTAAAGTTATTTCAGAACATAGTCAATTTAATGTTGTTGAAATGCATGTGTACACCCCCAAATGACATTTTCATTGTTAAATTTAAAGAAAAATTTACATACACTGAAGAAATAGACAAAGCTTTAAGAAATCATTTCGCAATAGGTTTTTTAGCAGGAGCCAATAAAGGAGAAATAGGTCAAACTAATCAAATGTGGAATGGGTATATTAATGATTCAATTTTAAACGAATATATGGAGTTTAGGAGGATAAGAAAATGATACCAGAACATATTAAAAAATATATTAACCACTGATCCAGGTGCTTTTAATGATGAACCTATAGTTGATTTAACTAGAAGATATAATAATGGGGAACTTACTGATGAATAATTACTTGAAGATATTGAGGAAATCAGCAGATTACGTAGGCAAGCATCAGAAATATTTAAGAAGAAGAAAAACTTATAATGGAGATACCGGGATTCTAAAGTTTATCAAATTATTGCTACTATTAATGTAATGTTTACTATTCAATCAACAGTATTAATCTATTTGAATTCTCATTTTTTAATCTAATTAATATTTTAATTCTTTTTTATCAATACTGTTAACTTAAGATTTTTTTTGTTTTTTTAAATTTAATATTTTTTTTCTTTTTCTATTTTTTTAAATTTTAATTTGTTTTTTTTATGTTCTATTTGTCCACCTTTATACTTTGAAGGATTATAAAAAAGAAAAAACTAAATGTAAAAATAAAACTTATTTTTTGTCATCACACAGTACTATTTCTATTATTATTATTTCTTTTTTTTCTACTTTTAATTGTTTAAATTTTTAACTAATTTTTTATACAACCTACTAATTTTTATAATAAAATACTTTGGAGTATGATTTTTTCTATGCAAGCAATGACTTATCAACAAAAATTAGAATATGCAAAAATATTACAAAAAATGCATAATATTTATGTAGTTAAAGAAAACTTGTTCTTTGCACATCAAAATAAAAAAAATAGAACAAAAAAACCAATAAAAAAACAAAAAACTTAAAAAAAGTAGAATAAATTAAAGAAAATGAATTATAATAATTCATCTCTTAAATCAATTGTTTCTTTTAAATCAGGACCAGTAGAAATAAGTGTTACAGGACCACCAGTAGCAGTTTGAATATCATCAATAAACTCTTTAGCATCAGCAGGTAAAACAGAATAATCAGTAACACCAGCACAATCATATAACTTATCAACACAAGTTAATGAAATTTGAGTTGTACCATTAATTCTACAAGATTCTTTAGCAAGATCAAAATCAAATAAACCTACTCTTCTACGTCTACCAGTTACAACACCATATTCTTCAATACCTTTTTCAACAGCTTCTTCTTGAGAAATTTCAGTAGGGAAAGGTCCTGCACCAACACGAGTAATATAAGATTTAAATACACTAATTACTTCATCTACTTTAGTTGGTCCTATACCTACATCTGCAGCAAAAGTACTAGCACAAGTATCTTTACTAGTCACAAATGGATAAGTACCATAGTATAAAGATAATGCAAATCCTTGAGATCCTTCAATAAATACATCATTACCTTCATCAAGTGTTTCATTAACTTTTAAAGAAACATCAGTAATATAATCTTCTAATTCAGGAATATCTTTTGCTAAATCTGCAATTCTTAAAACCCTATCAGAATTTGCAGGTCCACAACCTGATCCAGTACTACCAATTTTATTAGATAAATAATCAGAGTGTTTATCTCTTTCACGGTGTTCTGGTTTAATAATAGCACAACGACCATCAATTAAAGTTCTACTTTTAACATCGTATTTTTTTAAATAATCAAATTCATGGAAAAGTACTTCAGGATCAACTAAAACTCCTGCACCAACAAGAAGTTCAGAATCAGTGTTTACAAATCCAGAAGGAATAAGTCTTAAACCATATTTTTCGCCATTAAATTCAACAGAATGTCCTGCATTAGGACCTACACCAGCACGAGCAATAATGGAAGGATTATCATTCTTACAGAAGTAGGTAATACATTTACCTTTACCTTCATCTCCCCATGCACCACCAGTTAAAATACTACAAGTCATTTAAAATCTCCTAAATAAAATAATAAATAGTCTTAAAAAATTTGTAAAAAAACCCTTTTTACATATTAATATAAATTTAAAAAATGTTTTTATCGACCATTACAATATTAATAATTTACTATTAATAAAGTTTTAGAAAAAATTTAAAATATTTATAAAAAATTAAAAAATAAACTATTATAAAAAAATTATTAAATTAAAATAAAAT
>NZ_MRCT01000163.1 GCF_002208625.1 Methanobrevibacter sp. 87.7 | reverse complement strand
GTAATATTAAAAATAAAGTCATGTAAATTTTTTAAAAAATTAAGAAAAAATAATTAAAAAATAATCAAAATTATAAAGAAAAAATTAAAATTTTTCAATAAATCAATAAAAATAGTTAAAATATATGAAAACTTTCAAAAAAAATAAAAAAATAAAAAAGAGAAGATTTAATATTTGTAGAAATTATCAAATCCAGCAGGAATAGGTAATCCCATTTTAATTCTTCTTTCTGCTTCTTTTTTATTTTTATCTTTTTTACCTTTAGATAATTTACTAAGTAAACCAAGACCAGGTTTTACATTTTCATCCATAGGTTTAGTTTCAATAACTCCAGCATCAACAGCTGCTTTGAAAATAGAATCTCCATCATCAGTCCTAGTAAATACAGTGGACCAACCATCAGGAGTACCAACAGATCCAGTGGATACATCAGCTAATTCTGCAACATAATCAGGACAAACATTACATGAAGCTTGTTCATAACCATGTGTTTGTTTTAAAGGTATTTTATTATCTTCTTCACCAGTATAAGCAAAGAATTTACCTTTACCAATATCCATTTTAGTAACATCATCCATATTTACTTTCATTTTTTCTTCAACAAAAGTTTCAAGAGATGCAAATGGGAAATTTTCCATACAGAAAATACCAATTAATAATTTAAGTTTATCTGCAACAAAACGAGTTGAAAATGGATAAACTTGCATTTTTCTAATACCCATAATTTGACAAGGAGTACCAACAGTACCTACTTTTTCAAGTCCATATTGTCTTACTGCTTCTTTTAAAGCCCAAACATTAGGAGAATGAGTATATTTAGTTCCTGCTGCATCAATAAGGTCTTCTTTAGACATTGCAATTACAGGTTTTGGTACCCAAGGTTCATCAGAAGGTCCAGCAACAACAGCACCTTCAATAATACCTTCTTCTAAAGCATAAGAAAATAAAGCAGTAACAATTCCACCATCTTGAGATACTTCTTGTATTTTACTATCAGTTGCTCTAGCACATAAAACTTCTTTATAATTACCAAATTCCATGTTTAATCCTCCTATAAATTGAACTCTTTTTTAATCTTATCTAATGGGAACCAAGTTCTAGGACAGTGAACATTACATGAACCACATTTAATACATCTATTAGTATTAATAATAGGTCTACCTTCTATCATATCAATAGCTTTAGTAGGACAAGCTAATGCACAAGTTCCACAACCAGTACATAAAGCTTTATTAATAACATTGGTTTGTAAGTCACAACCACAAGCTAAATTACAATTTGCAATATCTAATGCAGGTTGTAAGTAATCCATATCATTATTGATTAAAGCAACAACAGATTTAGCAATAATTTCAGGAGAAGCAGGACAACCAGGAATAGCAAGATCTACTTTAATTAAGTCACTTAAAGGTACAAAAGATTCATGTTTAGGTTGTGCTTGTTGACCTCCACGAGAGAATCTTGTGAAACAACCATTCATAGCACAAGAACCAAATGCTGCAACTAATTTAGAGTGTTTTCTAGCTTCTTGAACCTCAATTAAACTGTGTTCATCTTGTAAACATACTGAACCTTCAATAAAACATAAATCCATATCAGGCATTTCTTCAGCATAAGTACCATGAATCCATTTATCAACTAAAGTTTGACCATAAACAATATCTACCATATCAGATAATAATGTAGATAAAATATCATAGTTTTCAGTTAAGGACATTACATCTCCAGTACATCCACTTACATGAATATATCCTATTTTAGGTTTGTTAGTTGGTTTTACAGAAACTTGACCTTCTTCATATTTAACCTCAGATTCAACAGGTTTAGTTTCGCTTTTACCAAATGATTTTTTTAATTTTTCAAACATTTAATTAACCCCTATCTCTTTGAATATCATATCAATAGCTTTAGGAATAGCATTTTTAACAGACTCTGATAAGCCTAAATCTATATCTGGTGCAGAAATTTCTTGTGGTTGACATCCAACAATAACAACATCAATTCCTTTGTTTGCTAAATCTTGTAATGGTTCTTCAACAGCCCAATTATGAGCATTTTCATATTTTCCTTTAGGCATCTCAAATGGTGAAAAATATTTCAATGAACCAGGTTCAGCATGATAATCAACAACATCAACAACAATAATCTTTTTCCATGCATCACTAGGAAGTGAGAATATATAATATGTTGCACTAGTACCTGCATCAATAAACTCTACATCTTCAGGAGCTTCTTTATCCTTTAAATATTCTTCTTTAATCGTTTTGATTACATTTGGTCCAAAACCATCATCTTTAAATAAAATATTACCGCAACCAACAACAATAGTTCCTACATCATAAGTCATGATATTCCTCTATAAGTTCACCATATTTTGTTTTAATACACTTTTATCTTCATCATCAACGACCATTACGTGAGTAGCACAAGATAAACAAGGGTCGTATGCTCTAATTACATGAGCACCATATTTATAATGGAAACCTTCAGTAGCAGGACCCATAGTTGGAATATTCCAAGTAGTAGGTACTAAACAAGTATAGTATTGTACTTTTCCATCTTTAATTTGAGTCATATGAACATCAGTTCCTCTAGGTGCTTCAATTACACCTACACCTAATTTATTTGTTCCTCTAGGATCAAAATCAGCTAAAGTTGGAGCAGAAGTATCTAATTGATCAATTAATTCAACTAATCTATTAGCATTTAATTTCATTTCTTCAGCTCTAGCAACATGTTGAGCTACAACACCTTTATCTTTGAAACCATGATACATTTCCATTCTTGCTCTAGGACCAGTTTCAATATTTTTACCTTCCCATAATGGAATAGTTGAACATGCTCTTTTACCTATTTCTTCATCATCATACCATTGTTCAGGCATAATTTCACTGAATTTATCAAAGTCAAAGTAATCTCTATTACCATAATATCCATCTGAAGCAAATGGTTTACATTTAACTACACCTAAATCTTTAGGTAATCCTTTATCAGCGACTAAACCTTCAATTAATTCAGCATGTTTTTCAATAGCTGGTACTAATGCTTTAGCTTTTTCAGTAATTTTTTCTTTTGCTAATGGAGAAATATTTTGTGCCATACCACTTACTCTAATATCAGATGGGTGAATACCTTCTCCAGCAATAGTATCTACAATAAATTGTGCTAATTTCCTAATATTAGATACACTATCTACTGCAGTATTGAATAATTTATCAGGTACAAAATCAGGAGCAATTAAGAAATGGTGAATAGCAGCACTGTCAATACAATGTGCAAATAAAGTCATTTCTCTCATAATTCTAGCAGCTTTAGGTATTTCAATATCCAAAGAATCATCCATAGCTTCTACAGAAGCTAAAGTATGAGGAATAGGACATACACCACAAATCCTTTGACATAAAACAGGTGGAGTTTCTGGTGATCTACCTACAACCATCTTCTCTAATCCTCTGACAGGAGTAATACTAAAATATCTACCTTTTGTAACAATCCCTTCATCATCCACTTCCATAACAAGTTCTGCATGACCTTCTTGTCTGGTAGTTGGAGATATAACTATTTTATCACTCAAATGTGTCACCTCTTTGTTAAAAAAAATTAGAAACTAACGACATTACTAATTATGAAATAAATAATATATATATGATTTTCTTTAAAATAATTAGAAAAATTTAAATAGTATAAATTTTTATTTGAAAATTTTATAAT
>NZ_MRCT01000162.1 GCF_002208625.1 Methanobrevibacter sp. 87.7 | reverse complement strand
AAAAAAGAATTTAATATTAAGAATAAAATAATTTGAAAATATATTTTTAAATTTTTAATTATTCTATAATAATATTGTTATCCATTTTAACTTTACCATCATATATAGTCATTACTGCTTGACCTTTATATGGTATATTAGCAAATGGTGAAAATTTAGCTTTTGTATAAAATTCATCAAGGTTAAAAGTACCTTCTTTTTTAAGATCAATTATAGTTAAATCTCCATCATAATTTTCTTTAATTTTTCCTTTATTTTTTAAGTTAAATCTTTTTGCAGCATTTTCAGATAATATTTTTGGAACAATATTTAATGGTATGTTTTTTCTATTTACTTCAGTTAATATTAAACTTAAAACAGTTTCAATATTTGGCATTCCAGATGGACAATTCCATATCATATTCTCTTTTTCTTCAACTGTATGTGGTGCATGATCAGTACCAATTATTGAGTTTTCATTTAGTGCATTAATTGTTATATTTTCACCATAGAATCTTAATGGCGGATTAGTTTTAACTATGTTTCCAAACTTGTTAAATGAATTTGCTTCAAGTAAAAGATGATGTGGAGTAAATTCATAACTAATATCTACATCACTTATATTATTTTTAATAATTTCTTCTGATTTTCTACTACTTAAATGACAAACATGTAATTTTAAATTATATTTTTTACTAAGTTTTATTGCTTTTTCTATTGCAACATCCTCTGCAGTACTTGGCCTTGCATATGCATGATCTATAGGTAAATTTGTACCTTTTTCTTTCATTTTTTTTGTATTTTCTTCAATTATTTTTTTATCTTCACCATGTATTGTAACTAATGGATTTGTATCTAATTTTGAGATGTTTTTAAATATTTCATCAAGTTCTATATCATCATATTCATTCATAAATATTTTAAATGATATTGGATTTAATTTAGCAATTTTATTCATTTCATCAAAATTATTAATTCCTGCATGTATTAATGTGTTTATAATACTTTTATTTTTGATTAATTTTTCTTTTTCTTTATATGCTTTTAATGTATTTGTTTTTGGTTTTGTATTAGGCATATCAATAACTGTTGTAAATCCTCCATTTGCAGCAGCCATAGATCCTGTTTTTATATCTTCTTTATTTGTCATTCCAGGATCTCTAAAATGAACATGTGGATCTATTAATCCTGGTAAAACAATATTATTATTAATGTCTATTATTTTATCTGCTTCTTGTGGAAGTTTTGATATTTTACTTATTTTTCCATTATCAATACCAATATAAAATTCTCCTTTTTTATCAATAAGTTTACAATTTTTTAATAATAAATCCATATTCATACACACCTATTTTTAGTTATAAATCATTGATTTAATTTTTTTAATTATTGCTTTTATAATTTTAATAATAATTATATAATTTTGATTTTTATACTATGATTTTTAGATTTTAGTAATAGTTTTTTGATTTAATTTTTTCCTTTATAATTTTTAAACTATAATAATTTAGTAATTATAATTGTTTAATAAAATTTATTTATAATTTAATTTATTTTGATTTAATAATTTGTTTTTTAGTAAATATTTGATTTTATTATTAATTAAGAATATTTTTTAAAATCTTTTTCTAATTTTTATAATATTTTTTATATTAACCATAATATACTAATAGAATATTTTATAAATATAATATTATAATATATTATTATGCCTTCAGAGGAATTTGTTAAAGAAATTATTAGGAAGGATAAAAAGACATTTTTTAAAGATTATAAAGATTCTCAAAATACTAAATATTTTTATAATGAAGAATTTATTGATAATCAGGATAAATGTTATTTAAAACCTTTAATAGCTGATTTTACAGAATATAATCCATTACATAATGGACATTATCATTGTATGAAAGTTGCAAAAGAAAAGGTTCCTGATAGTATTTTTGTTGCTATTGTACCAGGACTTTTTGAAAGAAATGGTAGAGGTGTACCTTATATTTTGCATAGATCATCTAGAGCAGAAATTGCTATAAATGTTGGTGCAGATATTGTAGTTGAAGGTCCACCTATGGGTATTATGGGATCTGGACAATACTCATTATGTTTATGTAAAATGTTTCAAGCTTTAAATACTGATTTCATTCCAAGAGGGTATAAACCATTTGATGGTATTAATGATATATTAAATAGAATAAGTTTAGGACATGGTATTGCACCTAAACCTTATAAAATTATTGATATGGATACTAATGAAGTTATCATGCGAGATAAATTAAAAGAAGACAATTATGTAATAGTTTCTTTTTCTAAATCATTAAAAAATATTGGTTTTGATTTCAAAAATAAATTTATTTTTGTTAAACGTATAAAAGGTGTTAGTGGAACCTTAATTCGTGAATCTATTGAAAATAATAATTTTGATAAGGTTAAAAATATGATGCCTAAAGAAACAATTTCTATATTAAAAAGAGATATTGATTTAGGTTATGCACCATTAAATAATATTCGTGATTATGAAACTATATTAGACAATGCTAATAATTTGTCTTTTGAGGAATTAATTTCTTTAAACTTATTTAATGATAAATTAGCTTCTAAAATAATTGAAACTCGTGATAAAAAACCATTTGAAACTATTAATGAATTAGAAGATTCATTATTGTATGGTTTCTCAAGTAATTATAAACAAAGGGTTTTAAGTATATTAGAAACTAAAATAAATAAAGATATAATATCAAATTATATTGAGAAATATCCTTATAATATTCGCATCTTAGATTACAAAAATGAAGATGTATTAAATCAATTTAAAAATAAAATAACTAATAGGAGAATAGATTTATGGCAATAGAAAATGGTGATTTTGTTAAAGTTAATTTCACAGGTAAAATTGAAGAAACTGGGGATGTTTTTGATACTACTTATGAAGATGTAGCTAAAGAAGCAGGACTTGATGATCAAAACAAAGAATATACTCCAATTCCAATAGTTGTAGGTGGAAAACATTTACTTCCTGCTATTGATGAAGCTATTGTTGGTATGGAACCTGGAGATGAAAAAGTAGTTAAAGTAGATCCTGAACATGGTTTTGGTGAAAGAGATTCTAGTTTAATCACTTTAATTCCTATGAGAGAATTTAAAAAACAAAATATGAAACCTTTCCCAGGAATGAGAATCCAAGCTGAAGGTCAAACTGGTAAAGTTTTAACTGTTAGTGGTGGAAGAGTAAAAGTTGATTTCAATCATGAATTAGCAGGTAAACATTTAGTTTATGATGTAAAAGTTGAAGATGTAATTGATGATGATGAAGATAAAGTAAAAAGTATGGTTCAATTACATTATGCTTATCCTAATATGGATATTGATAAAACTGAAGTTAATTTTGATGATGATACTGTAAGTATTAAATTAGATGAAATTACTAGATTTGATCAAAAATCTTACATGGATGTTACTCTTCAAAGATTTAGAATTGCTAAAGATCTTTGGGACAATATGGACGTAAATAAAGTTCAATTTGTTGATACTTTTGAGAAAAAAGATACTGAATCTAATGAAGATGAAGAAGAATCTGAAGAATAGATTCTAATCTTTTTTTATTTTTTTCAATTTTTATTAAATAGTTTTTTTAATGTTTTTTTTCTTATTTTTAAGTATTTTTTATTAATTTCATAAATTCATGTTTTTTTCTTATTTTTAAGTATTTTTTATTAATTTCATAAATTCATGTTTTTTTCTTATTTTTAAGTATTTTTTATT
>NZ_MRCT01000161.1 GCF_002208625.1 Methanobrevibacter sp. 87.7 | reverse complement strand
AATAATATTTATCTAAACATTTATCTTGTTTTTTAATTTTAAAAATATTTTTAATTTTTTCTTTAAATCTATTTTAATTAAATTAATATTTTATTTTAATCATATTATTATATTAAAATAGCTTATTTTATAATTAAAAACTTATTGGTTTTTTTATTTTTTAATTTTTATTTAAATAGTTTTTAAATAGCTTTTTTATTATTTTTTAAAATTTTATTTAAATAGCTATTTTTTTATATTTAAATAATCTATTTTCATTCTTATCTTAAATGAATTTTATTCTATAATTAAAATATTTATTTACCTATTTGTTTAGTTTTTTAACTAGTTTTAATAAAATTTAAATATTTATAAGTTAAATTTTTAATCATGTATCCTATAGAACTTCATCCTGAATATGTAAAATTAAAAGAGGAATTAGAAGATTTAATATTTGAATATGAATCTCTTAACAACCAAATTTGTCCTAACTTAAAGGAGGAATATATATTTCACTTTGGGTTATTAGAATACAATATTCATAGTAAAGAAGTAGAAATTGATAAAATTAAATTTAAGCTTAAATTGATTCAAAAAGCTATTAATAATGAAGAAAAAATAAATATTTCATTAATTAATAAAAAAGTAGAAGAAGAATTTGAGAAGTATACTCAAAGATTAAATGAATCAATTGAAGATGTATTTAATACTTTAAAAATTAGAGAAAATGGGAAATTATTATCTGAAGAAGATACAAAAGAGCTTAAAACAAAATATAAAAAACTTATTAAACGTTTACATCCAGATTTAAATAAGAATCAAACTGATTTTGAAAAATCATTATTTATTAGAGTTACTGATGCATTTAAAATGGGGGATTTAGAAGAATTAAATATCTTGTATTTTATGGCTTTTGATTCTGAAGATAATAAAGAATTTTTTTCTTCTGAGGAGGAATTAAAAAATTTAATCTTTGAATTCCATTCTAAAATTGATCATTTAAAAACAAATTTTCCATATAATAAAAGAGAATTATTAGTAAATGAGGATAAAACTAAAAAATATAAAGAGGATCTTAAATTTTTACTTAAGGATAGAGAAGATAGATTAAAATATTATAATGATAAATTGAAAAGTAAATTAAAAGAATTAGGTTTTAATTTAGATGATTATGATTTAGTATCATAATTTATTAAAAGTTTAGGTTTTAATTTAGATGATTATGATTTAGTATCATAATTTATTAAAGGTTTAGGTTTTTAGATGTTTATATAGGTAATATATTAAATATTTAAATTTTATATATTTTTATAGGATAATAATTTGTAAAAAACTTAAAATTAAGTTTTATTGATTATAAAAGAAATTTTAAAAATTATTTTATTAATCAGAGGGGGTTAATATGGCAAATATTGAAAAAATTCCAACAGAAATAGGGAAATATATAGGTTATATTCATAATGGTGGTGAAGTTGAACCTTTTATTTCTGATATTTATTTAATTTCTCTTCCAGTTGCAGGTTTACATTATTATATTGATGATGATTTTTTAGATAATGTTAAAAGAGATGATCAATTAAAATTCTATAGAGAAAAGAATAATCCAAGAGATGAACATGCTATTTTAGTTAGGTATGATGGTGTAAAAGTAGGATATATTCCACGAAATAGTAATAAAATACTTTCTAATTTAATGGATGGTGGAAAAGAAATTTATGGTATAGTTTCTAATGTTTCTGATTATGGTGCATATAAAACAATCTGGTTTAAAGTATTTTTAAGAGAGTAAATTAGTTTAAATCATTTAAATATAAAAATTTAAAATCTTTATTAATTCAATGGTTTTTATATATTTAAATAAGTTTTTAACTAAGATAAATATTTTAATTCTTAAGGTTCTAAATTTAAAAAATAAGTATTTATTTTTAATTAAATTTTAAAATAAGTAGTTTATAAATTAGTTTATATTAAAAAAGGAAATAGAGTAGTATTACTTATTAATTAACTACTCTCATAGTAGTAACTATCTCCATAAGCACTACCACCACCATCATAATTTTCAGAGTAACTATCACTATAATCATCACCACTATCGTAGTAATTAAATTCATAGTAATTTACTGTTGTAGTGTTTTGTCCTTTATTTGTTTTATTTTTACTTTTATTTTTAGTTTTAGTATTACTATTGTCATTATCACTACTAATAACTGTATTAGTACTTATTGTTGTGTTATTTATTGGAAATATTTTATACTTGTCATTACATGTGTTAAAATATTTTTATTTTTAGTAACAATTAAAATATTATCATGTGTAGTGTCGTTTCCAAGAAATGTCATATAATATTTAGTATCTTTATTATACCAAACTGTTTCATTGTTTATTGTTTCTTGTTCTGCACCTATTTTATATGAATCTCTAATTGCTGCTAGTTTTACACCATCACCTAAACTAGATGATAAGTTTCCTGAATTACTATTATAATACATTATAAAAAAATCGTTTTGTGTATCATTTATTTGAGATATATTATCTCCAATTGTATTATTTACTAAATTATTAGATACTGGAATATCTATAGTACAACTAGGACTTAGTTCAACATTAGTATATTGAACATTTGGATTTGAAAAATAAACAAAAGCAGTTACTCCAGCTATAATAGCAATAATTATAATAATTATAATACTTGTTAAAAGTTTTTTATCCATAATTTACCCCCTATTTTTTTATTCATTTTTTTTAATGAATAATAATTATATTCTATTTTTTAAGTTTAATATATTTAATTAAATATTTATCTTATTTTTTACTTATTTAATCAGTTGATTGTTTTTATAAAATAAAATGAGTTAATTATTAATTATACAATACTTTAATTAATATATATTAAAAATAGGAAGATTAAATAATAGCTATTAAATAGTTATTAATGTTATGGTTCAAATTTTTTTATTTCATATCCTTTATCTTCTAATACATTTTTAAGTATTTCAATAGATTCTTTATCGTTTTTTGTACCTACTTTTTTTATAACTCTTTGATCTTCTGAAAATCTATCTAAATAATATTCTTTTAATTTATCATCAACTATATCAATACGTGTATAGTTAACAAGGGATTCTATAAGCATATATAATCCACGATTTACAATTTGTGGACATGGTTTATTTTTAACAATTTCTATAACTTTTGCTTTAATAATATATGATTTTCCATCTGATTTTACAGGGTCATGTTTTTTATATGCTTCTTTAAGTGTTTCTACTTCACATTTTAAGTATGCATCACAATTATTTAGTATTGCTTCTTTATCATCTGTAAAGTATTCTTTTGGTAGTTTTCCTATTGTTGATAATGTAAATATTTTTGCATTATTTGTGATATTTACAATAAATTTTCTTCTATTATAAATATTTGAAGCAGTTAAGCTTGTTTTAAATATACGAAACATTAGTTCATCTTTACTATATGCAATAGTTCCAAAAGGTGCAGCATTTTTACTACCATCATCACATAAACTAGTTATTATAGTTTCATATTGACTTCCTTTCTCCATTCCAACTAAACTAATATCAATATCCATTTTATCAACTTTTTATTTATTCTTTCTTTTATTGAGTTTTTTTATTTTCTTTTATAGAATTATTTTTAGTATTTTTTTTAATAGTTTTTATTTTTAGTATAAATTTTTAGTATTTTTTTATTTTCTTTTATAGAATTATTTTTAGTATAAATTTTTAGTATTTTTAATAGTT
>NZ_MRCT01000160.1 GCF_002208625.1 Methanobrevibacter sp. 87.7 | reverse complement strand
TTAATTTGGTTTTAATTATTTTTCATATATTTTAAATTTTTTATCTAAGTATGGATATTATTTATTTTTTAACTTAACGGGGTTTTTTAGAAAATTTTATATGAAAAATGGTTAAATATTATAAATAGTAAGTACAAATATTATATTATTTTATGATTATTTTTTGATAAAGAATTTTTTAATAAAAAACTAATTTTTGTGTGATATTATGATTTTATTAGATAATAATACTAAATGGTTAGTTCAAGGAATAACTGGTAAACAAGGTTCATTTCATACAAAACAAATGTTAGAATATAATACAAATATTGTTGCAGGTGTAACTCCAGATAAAGGAGGACAAGATTTTTTAGGAGTACCTATTTTTAATTCTATTGAAGAAGCTAAAGAAAATGTAGATATTACTTCTTCTATTATTTTTGTACCAGCACCATTTGCAAAAGATGCTGCTTTTGAATCTATTAAAAATCTTGATTTAGTTGTTATTATTACAGAACATATTCCAGTACATGATAGTATGGAAATTATGGAATATGCTAAAAGGAATAACACAACTGTTATTGGTCCAAATACTCCAGGTATTATTACTCCTAGTGTTGGTAAATTAGGTATTATGCCTACCCATATTTTCTCTGAAGGTAATGTTGGTATTATGTCTCGTAGTGGAACTTTAACTTATGAAATTGCAAGTCAATTAACTAATGCTGGAATTGGTCAAAGTACTTGTTTAGGAATCGGTGGAGATCCTGTTATTGGTACTGATTATATTGAAGTTCTTAAAATGTTTGAAGAAGATGATGATACTGATGCTATTGTATTAATCGGTGAAATTGGTGGTAGTGCTGAAGAAAGAGCTGCTGATTTTATTAAAGATAATATTTCAAAACCAGTTGTATCATATATTGCTGGTAGAACAGCACCTAAAGGTAAAAGAATGGGTCACGCTGGAGCTATTATTGATGGTGAAATGGGTACTGCTAAAACTAAAATTGCTAAGTTTGAAGAATGTGGTGTTCATGTAGCTATTAAACCTTCTCAAATCGTTGATTTACTTCATAAAGAAGGTATCTAGTGAATTTATTTTAATTAATTTTTCATGAAAATCTTAGGTTTTTAAATTTTATTAATTATTTAATAAAATTAGGTTTTTATATCCTAGTTTTTTTCATTAAATTAATTATTTAATAAAATTAGGTTTTTATATCCTAGTTTTTTTCATTAAATTAATTATTTAATAAAATTAGGTTTTTATATTTTATATTAAAGTAATCTAGAAAAATTTTAAGGTTCTATTTTTTGTAGTAGGTTATTATTATGGATAAAACAGAAATTATTAATAAACTATTAAATGGTGAATTAAAACTTTACCAAATTGAAAGTTTAACTGATTCTATTGATGAAGCTATTAGTATTAGACGTGAATTTATTGAGAAATATACTAATACTAATCTTGAAAACATGTCTAATTACACTCTTAACATGGATGAAGTATTTAAGAAAAATATTGAGAATCCTATTGGTGCAATTCAAATTCCTGTTGGAGTTGCTGGTCCTCTTTTAATTAATGGGGATGAAGCTAAAGGTAAATTTTATGTACCTCTTGCAACTTCTGAAGGTGCATTAGTTGCATCTATTAATAGGGGATGTTCTGCAATTAAAGCTGCTGGTGGAGTAAATGCTCATGTTATTCATGATCAAATGACAAGGGCTCCAGTTATTAAAACAAAATCTGCTACTGAAGCATTAAAAGTTAAAGCATGGTTTGAAGATAATTTTTCAGAACTTAAAGAGATTGCAGAATCTACTACTTCTCATGGTAAACTTTTAAAAATAGATCCTATATTTGTTGCAGGTTCATATTTATATCCTAGATTTGTATATTCAACTGGAGATAGTATGGGTATGAATATGGTTACTATTGCAACAGAAAAAATTCTAAATAAAATGACTGAAGAAACAGATGCTGTACATATTGCATTAAGTGGTAATGTATGTGTTGATAAAAAACCTGCTGCAATTAATGTTATTGAAGGAAGAGGAAAAACTTTAGTTGCTGATATTATTATACCTGAAGAGATTGTTGAGAAAAAACTTAAAACAACTGCTGATGCAATAGTAGAAGTTAATATTGCTAAAAACCTTATTGGTTCTGCTACATCTGCTAGTATGGCTTATAATGCTCATTATGCTAATATGATTGCTGCAATATTTTTAGCAACTGGTCAAGATGCTGCTCATGTTAGTGAAGGATCTTTAGGTATTACTACTGCAGAAAATAGAGATGGAGATTTATATTTCTCTGTAAATATGCCTGATGTACCTATTGCTACTGTAGGTGGTGGAACATCTCTTGCAACAGCAAGTGAAGGACTTAATATTTTAGGTGTTAAAGGTAATGGTGGAGCTCGTAAATTTGGTGAAATTATTATTTCTACTGTTTTAACTGGTGAATTATCTCTTATAGGTGCATTAGCTGCAGGTCATCTTGCAAGAGCTCATCAACAATTAGCTAGAGGCTAATTACTCTATTTTTTTATTTTTATGTTTAGATTTAATTTCTAAATATTATTTTCTAATATTTATTTTTAGTTTTTAATTATTTTAAATAATGATTTATTTAAATAATTTTTAGGTGTTATTGTTTTTTAAATAATCTTTTATTTAAATAATTTTAATTTTTAAGTTTATTATAAAATGGTTTTAATTTTATAATTTTAATTATTAAGTTTAAAAAAAAGGATTTAATTTTATTGTTTTTAGGTGTTATTATTAAAAAAGGATTAAATAATTTTAGTTTTTAGATGATTATTATGTTTTTTAATGAAGAAGAATCTATTGAAGATGTTAAAGAATTAATTGAAGATATTGGATTTGATAATAAAGTATCAAATTCTATTAAGAAAGATAATTTAGAATATAATTATGATTATGATTTAGATAAATCATTTGCATCTGAGAAATATATTTATAATGGATACTTTAATTTTAGTTTTAATATAATTCATAAAGGTTTAACTTTAAATGAAATGATTAATGAACTTGAGAAAAATCATTCATATAATATTTATTTTACTGCTTCTAGTTCTATTTTCCCTGAAGATATTAAATATTGTATTAATCTTAAAGAATATAAAGGGGAAGTATTTGAATTAGTAGAATTACATAAATACTTTGGAAGTTTTGTTCTTGATTTTTTACTTAATTTTGAAGATTATTATTATGTTCCAAAAACAATTTTAAGTAAATTTTATAATGATTACTTAAAAAGCTTTAATTTTTATTTTAAAACTTTAAATGAATCTGTAGATAATTATTCTTTAGGTGAAATTATAGAAAAAGATGATGACTTTAAAAATCTTGATTTTTTAGTTGATGAAAGTGATAAATTAAAATCTAGCAGATTTTTAATTGTTTCTGATTCTAAACTTCAAGGTAATTACTTTAAAGTTCTTGATATCTTTTCATATGAAGATTATTATCAAATAATACTTTTACATTTACCTTCTAATTTAGAATGTTTCTTTAAAGAGG
This sequence comes from Methanobrevibacter sp. 87.7, assembly GCF_002208625.1. GTDB lineage: Archaea > Methanobacteriota > Methanobacteria > Methanobacteriales > Methanobacteriaceae > Methanarmilla. The sequence goes on along the minus strand of NZ_MRCT01000160.1, from coordinate 217 downwards.
ATAATATGGAAGCTTATGAAGATCTTGTAAAATCTATGAGAAAATTATTTATTGAATGTTTTAATTAGTTTTTTGTTTAATTTTTTAATTTTTATTTTATTTTTTAGGGTGTATGTTTTAGTTAGTTTTTTTAGTTTAAACCTTTAATTTCTATTTAATTAGCTTTTTTAGTTATATACTGGAATTATAATTTTCTTTATTTTATAAAATTTATATT
>NZ_MRCT01000159.1 GCF_002208625.1 Methanobrevibacter sp. 87.7 | reverse complement strand
ATTAAAAATAAATTCAATAAATAAAGTAAAAATAAGTTTATTAAAGTAAAAAAGGTAAATTAAAACTAAAAAACAAAACTAAAAAACAAAGAACAAACTAAAACAAAATAAAATAAAACACTAAAATGAAAAATAAAAACAAGCAAAATACACTAAAATAAAAAACAAAACTAAAACAAAATAAAATAAAACTCTAAAATGAAAAATAAACTAAAAAAAAGTAAAAAAAGAAAAATTGAATTAAAATAATTTAAATCAATAATTTAACTTAATATTTAAAATTAAAGTTATAAAAACCTTAAATCTATTTTTTAAAATTAAAATAAAAATTAAGAGTAAAAATACTCTTAATTTAAGTGTTTATACAAATCTAAAATGGTAAGTAAGTATACCTATTATAATATGTTGCAGAATAAGTATCCCAATTATTAATTACACCAAAGGTGTTTCTTGTAGATACTGGATCTGCAGAATACCATTTACCATCTACATTTATTTCAGTCAAAACGTGACCATACCAACCATCAGTAAAGTGGCAGTATCCATGTACATAACGTACATTAAGTCCCACTACACGACACATTGATACTAAAAGATTTGATTGATCACAACAATTTCCACTTCCTCTTGTAAGAGTTAAAGCAGCTCCTTGTTGAGAGTTATAATAATAACTATATTTAATATTGTCTCTTACCCAGTTAAATAAAGTATAAGCTTTATCATAATCTGATGTAAGATTTGCAGTTAATTCTAATGCAAGAGCTGTAATTTGTGCATTGTTTGCTGCAAAGTCATTACCATTATAACTGTTTGTTGTAGTTGTATCAATAGATATTGAAGTTGGTAATTTTTTATTATCACCATAATATGCAAGTACTCTACTAAATGCTTCAATTAAAGCATTATATGAAACTCTTCCAATTGTAGTAGTTGAATAGTTAGGACCTTGATTATAATTTAATATAAATTTATAAGTCCTAGTAGCTGAATCAACATAACCCTCTTTACTTAAGTCATTACTTACAGAATCACCTGAGTTAGGACTAGATGGTTCATTTAATGTATTATTGACAATAGCAATATTTGAAAGGTCACCAGCATTTAATTGACTAATAGCTTTAGATTCATAATATAAGAATTGAGCTAAACTAAGTTTAGTAGAACCGATAGTTACAGTACTTGGTAATTTTTTATTAGTTTCATAATATGATTTTGCAGTTTTAGCTGCACTAATAATTTGATCAATAGTAAAACTATTAGAATTTACAACCATATTATTTACAATTATTTTTGAACTACCACTAGACTTAGGATAGTTGCTATTACCATCAAAGGTATAAGTTATAGTATAATTACCAGCAGGTAAATTTATAGCTAAACTTGCAACTCCTTTAGCATTAGTTGTAGCTTCATAAACAACATTACTTCCACTAATTCTAAATTGAACTTTTTGATTTGCAATAAGATTACCAAATGCATCTTTTAAAGTGATGCTAAATTTATCATTAGATTTATTTGTAGTAGTTAAATCATTTCCACTAATTGTAGTTACATTTTTAACGACTTTAATTGTTGTAGAATTACTTGAAGACAATTTACTATTTGAATCAGTATATTTATATGAAACATTATAATTTCCATTGTTTAATACTGGGATAGTTATATAGACTGTACCTTTAGCATCAGTAGTTCCTGTGTACTCTTTACCGTTTAATGTAAAAACGACTTTTTTATTAGTAACAGTATTACCGAATACATCTTTTAAGACTACAACGAATTTACTACCATTAACATATGTACCACTACTTGCAACAGTGAAATATGTATAATTTCCAGCGAAATTAGTATTAACTAAAACATTTGCAGGTAAAGTTTTCTGGTTATTATAATATTCAAGAACCTCAGTAAAAGCCAAAATTAACTTGTTATAAGAAACTCTTCCAACAGTAGTAGTAGAATAATTAGGACCTTGATTATAATTTAAAATAAACTTATAAGTCCTAGTAGCAGAATCTGCGTATCCTGCTTTATTTAAATTACTGTTAATAGAGTCACCAGAATTTGGTCTTGAAGGTTCATTAAATGTTCTATTAACAATAGCAATATTTGCTTTGTTACCAGAGTTTAACTGAGATATAGCTACAGATTCATAATATAAGAATTGAGCTAAACTAAGTTTAACTGAACCAACAGTAACAGTAGTTGGTAATTTACCATTTGCAAGATAATATGCTCTAACAACTTTTGCAGCACTAGTAATTTGATTAATAGTAAATTCATTTTTACTGATTACAGTAGTAGTATTATTTGAATTACTACTTGAATTAGTACTATTTGTACTTGGTTTAGTACTAGTACCTGCAGGAGTACCTGTTATAGCATTATATTTAACATTAATATAACTTGGTAACTGTTTATTTGTTCCATAGTAATCAAGAACAGCAGCAAAAGCTTCAATCAACCTATTATAAGAAACCCTACCAACAGTAGTAGTAGAATAATTAGGACCTTGATTATAATTTAAAATAAACTTATAAGTCCTAGTAGCAGAATCAACATAACCTGCCTTATTCAAATTACCATTAACTGAATCTCCAGAGTTTGGACTTGAAGGTTCATTAAGGTTATTTTTAATAATAGGAATATTAGCAGCATTACCAGAATTCAATTGATCAATAGCTTTACATTCATAGTATAAGAATTGAGATAAGCTAACTCTAACTGAACCAATAGTAACATAAGATGGTAATTTACCATTTGAAGCATAATATGCTCTAACAGTTCTAGATGCACTAATAATATCTGAAATACTGAAACTAGTAGGTACACTAGTAGATTTAAGAGTTAAAGAACTAATTTTAACCTTAGGAACAACAGTATTAGAAGAGGTATTAGTGTTTTTAACTAAAGAATTATTATTACTAACTACATTGTTATCCACATTAGAATTTTTGCTAGTTGGATTATTTACTACACTATTATCATTAATAATAGATGGCTGATTATTAAGATTATTATCAGAATCTTCAGTACTTATATCTTTATTATTACCAACAGTAGATGTAGTTCCATCATAAATTAGACCAGAATCATTAGATTCACAATCTGGATCTAAATTTAATTCACTAACATTTGTGGAATTAAACATATCTACGGAATTTGAAACCGCAACATTAGTCACATTTTGAACCGAAGAATCTGATATATTAGTTGATGAATTGAAATCATTAACATCAGTAGCACATATTCCACCAATACTAACAAAAACAATGAGCATCATTATTAAGCTAAAATATCTAAATTTCTTCGACATTCCTCGCCTCCTAATTAGTTCATATAAAATTTTAAAAAAAATATTTCTAAATAAATTAGTAAAATTTTACTAAATATATTAAAAATATTTTTAGTACAATATAAATTTATAACACAAATCATATATAAATCTTTTTTTTAAGAAATAAGCAATTAAAAGAATACACACAAGTATAAAAGATAAAATACCCCTATAAATAAAAAAAATAAAAGATATACAATTTAAATAAGAAATAAAAAGAATTAATAAAAAAGAATTAAAATTTATTATATAATATTTAAGTATATATTTAAATCAAAAATATTAATTTGTCTATAATAAAACTAATTATTAATAAATAAAATATTTAAAAATAATAACAAATAATTCTTATATTTATAAAATAATCATTAAATGAAGGATAAATTTTAATTCTAAACCATATAAGAGCTTTATATGAAAA
>NZ_MRCT01000016.1 GCF_002208625.1 Methanobrevibacter sp. 87.7 | reverse complement strand
ATTAAAAAATAAAATATAATACAAAAAATTAAAACTAAAAAAACTATTCTAAAATAAAAATTTACAATAATTCTTTAAAAAAAATAAAAAAATAGAAAAAAAAAATAAAACTTAAATTAAATCCCTAAAAACAATAATTAAAAAATAAAAAATTAATATTAATTAAAATATTAATTAAAAATTTTAAATTTAATTTATATGTAATTTTTGAATAGCCTGTTGAGCAGCTAATTGTTCCGCTTCTTTCTTGTTTTTACCTTTACCTTGTCCACAAGGTTCACCATCAACAAGTATTCTTATGACAAATGTTTTATCATGAGGAACACCGTACTCTTCAACAGTTTCATAATCTACATTAACTTCTGTAGCATCACCATATTCTTTAACAACAGATTTATAATCATAAAAGAATATTTTATTTTCATCAATATATTGAAAAATATTATTAGCTAAATATTCTCTAGCTTTATTCATACCTTGATCAATATAAATAGCACCTAAAAAAGATTCAAAGATATCTGCAGAAATTGATAAAATTTCATTATGAGTTATGTTATGTTCTTCATCATTAACTTTAATATGTTTATCTAAACCTAACTGTTTAGAATAATAAATTAATGCAGATTGACATACATAATTTGCCCTAATTTTTGTTAAATTACCCTCTTCTAATTTAGGACATTTGTTAAATATATAATCAGAAACGATTAAATTTAAAACAGAATCCCCTAAAAATTCTAATCGCTCATAATCATATTCAAGATCATGAGATGTAGAATAAGAACCATGGACGAACGCTATTTCAAAAATATTTATATTATTTGGAACAATATCAAATTTTTCTAATAATTCTTCCATCGTATCACGTTTTAAAAAATTTAGAATTATATTAATTAAACCTGATATTGTTTAATTAATGTAATTCAGTTTAATATAAGTTTATAATTATATTTAAAACTTGCTTTAATCTTATTTTAAAATAAAAATAAATGTAATATATTTTTTACAAAATTTATTTTTAATAAATAAAACTTTAATAAAAATAAAGCAAATTAAATCTTATTTAAACTAAATAAAACAGCTAAATATTAAGTTTAAATTAAAAAATCATGATAAATTTAATTTAAAACAATAAATTATACTTGATTTTAATAAAAAACAAAATAAAAAATATTCATAGAATTTAAAGCACATAGTAATAAAAATTTTAAAATATAATAATACTTTTTATAATTAAAAATAAAATTAATGAACTTAGAAAAAATATCATTTTAAAATATAATAATACTTTTCATATGCTCTCTTGGATAATACAATTATTATATATTAACTAATTTTATAATGTAATTGGTAATTCACATGTTTTCAAAATAGGAAAACACTATAATTTTTGTGAAAAATTATTTCACTTAAATTTTTTATTAAATAATTAAAATTTATTAGTTATTTAAAGAATTATTAAATTGATTTTCAATATAAATAAGGATAAAGTGTAAATTATGATGCTAAACTGGTGTAAAGAACTTACAAATTTAGATCCATCAATAAGTTTTAGAAAAACTGGTGGATGGTTAAAAAATGTAAGTGGCTTAGATAAAACCGTAACAAATGGTTACTCTATTGAAGGTAACTTTGTAAAAGCTGGTGATTATACTGAAGAATTAGCTAATGGACTTTATCTTGATTGTAATAAAGAAGGTAAAAAATCTAAACCAAAATCAGACTATCGTCTCATAAAAGTAGATAATGGAAGTTTAAAACTTATTGATGCAGTCTTTTGATGGTAAGAAAAATTGGGCTGTAGATTTATGGGACAGTATAGCAGAAGAATTAGATGAAAATTATATTGAAAATGAAGCAGACAATATTTTAGCTATGATACTAAATAAAACTGGAAAAAACATTGATCTTTTAAAGGAAGTAAATCAAAAATTAGATGATAAAATAATTGAATTTCAATAGATTTTAAGAAGTAAATCTAAAATATTTAAAAAAATCAATACTCTTGACGAGATTGTAGTAAATTTATAATTAAATTTATATTCGTAAAATATATAAATATTGAAAATATAGTTTATATATTATTAATTAGCAATATAAGTAATATTCTCTATTTTTTTAAAAAACAACCCTTAGTTGATACTTTATTAATTTTAATACACTTGAAATATACCTCTTTTTATTAATAAATAAAAATTATATAATCAAGAAAGAAAATACACTTGAAACATACCTCTTTTTTAAAACAATAAAAATAAACAGATTAAAAAGATTCAATAAAATATATTTCAATAAAAAAAGACATTTTTGAAATATATAATTAAAATTTAGAAAAAGGATTTACTAAACACAAAAAATAGTTAAAAAAATAAATTTATTAAAAAATTAATAAACTTATTAAACAGATAATTTAAATTATTTAAATTAAAAATTAAAGAATCTTAAAAACTTTAATTAGAAATTAAATTATCTAAAGTATAAATACATAATAACTGGAATAAGTACAAATACTAAACCAAAAAATCCATTGTTCATACCAAAACTAGAAAAAATAGTACCTATAAATAGAACAAAAGCCATTGCAACAATAGTAACAATTATTCTAAAATCTCTACTAGATTTTAATTTATCTAAAAAAGTATCTGCTCTTTTAAATCTAATTTTTTCAGCTGCTTTTGATCCAGGTGCATATTTAAGAATTTCATCTTCAGTAAAAATATTCATTCTAGGTTCCATATCTTTTCTAGTTTTAGCATTATATAAACGTGTAATTTCAGCTTCTTTTAATTCTTTATCAAAATTACCTAACTCACCTAAAGAAAGATCAGGTAATTTAGACCCACAAGATAAACAAGTAGGAACACCATCAACTTCTACAATTTTAGTACTACCACAATTAGGACATTCAATATGACTCAAAAAACTCACCAATTATTCAGAATTTTCAATATCTTCAATATATTCTTTACTTCTTAATAATAAAACTAATAAAACTAAGAAGATAAACAATACAATAATTTCAATAACTAAACTTAAATTTAAAACAAATTTTGTAGAAAGTAAAATTATACTAACAATAAATTGAACTAATAAGTATGTATATAAAACAATCCTTGATGGATAAGTGTTAAAACTTTTTCCTTTACTTAAATAATTATTATTCCAAACAAGTGCAATTATAAAGTTTAAAACAGAGAAAGCATATAATAATCCTAAGTTTATGTTAATTGGAAACAATAAAAATATTATAGCAGTATATACTAAAAAGAATAAAGAAATAAGTATATTATTAGTTTTCATAAAAATTCCCCCTTAAATAGACCTATTTTAATTTAAACCCACAATTCATACAGAAATTATCATCTTTTGAAACTACAAAATCACAATTAGGACACTTAAGTTCTTCATCATCCTGGATTTTTACACCACAATTAGGACAGAAAATAGCACCTTCTTTTAATTTACAACCACAATTCATACCGAAATTACTTTTAAATGTACTTGTACCAACAGCAATATTTCTATTATTCTGCTGAGTTTGACTTTGTTGTGGAGTATTCTGTTGATTTTCTTGTTGAATAATATTTAAAATAAAAAATATATAATTTTTCATTTATAATATAACTTTTTAATGTTAAAATTATAATATCCATAAATAATCATTTAATAAAAATATAATATTATAATTTAATTTAAATTATATTTTTTCAAAATATCAAAGATATTAACCTTTTACTAAAATAATCAATTATAATCAAAAAACTTCAATCTTTACAGACATTAATTTTAGTATAAAATGTTACTTTTTATATATAATAAAATAATAAATTGAATTAAAATAAATAAAAATATTGTCTATCAGGATAAGTTATATACTCTTTTTATATATCCAGAAATAGATCATATTAAAATTAACTCAAAATGTCCATTTTAAGTGTAAAAAAATAGGATAAAAAATGAAATATTTTAAAAAAAAAGAAAAAATAAAAAAATTTATAAATAAAAATTTTACTCTTAATTTTTAAGCTTTATAATTAACATCATTTTCATCTAATTGTCTTTTAAAAAAGAAAGAAAAATAATAATATTCAAAAAGTAAAAAAAATAAAAAAAGGTAATTTTAATATTTACGTTTTAATAACGGAATTAATAATAATGCCATTAATAACAATAATATTGGATTACCTGTTTTTTCAATATCAATTTCTTTTACAACGTACTGTTTAACTTTTTTACCAGATTCTTCTTTATCATGTTTAACTTTATTAACAACTCTTGTAGTGTTATTGACAGTGGTATTTCCTGTTTCGTTACTACCTGCCATTATAATATTAGTAAAGTTTCCTACTTTGGTTGTTTTAAAGAAAACAGTAAAGTTAGCTGATTCACCTACTCCTAAAACTTTTTTGTAAATGAATTTATTTCCTGATTTAATCCAATCTGGACCTAAAAATGAATCATAAATAAGACCATCATAATCTTTTTCAACTACAAATACATTAGTAAGCCTATAATCTCCAGTATTACGTACAACAATTGTAAAACTAGTTTTTTGACCAACAAATACAGTTTTATTATTAGTTATTTTAACAACACTTAAATTAGGAGAAACTACTTTTGTTGTATTTGTACTATTAAATAATGTAATATTATCAAATCCAGAACTAACATTGTTTGTTAATGTTCCATTTTGAATTGCTTTAAATAAAACAATTATAGATACAGTTTGACCTGCATTTAATGGGTTGTTTAAAATCCATTTATTATGTGCAGCATCATAAGTCCAATTACCTGCTACATTCCTCCAACCTTGATATACAAGACCATTACTATAATCATTATCCTGGATAAATGCATTATGAATAGTTTCATTACCAGTATTAGTTAAAGAAATTTTAAACTCAACAGTATTATTAACTTTTGTAGTTTTATTTAATGTTTCTTTAGTAAGATTTTCAGTGATATCAGCATATCTAAATTTAAATAATACTAAATTTTGCCATAATGCTGGTGTTATTAATGATGAAAAATTATAAAAGATTATTGATCCATTATTTAAACGTTTAGAAGCATTTACATTAGGAATCCTTAATCCAGAATCATATAACTCTAATACTTTTTTAACAATTGGATCATTACTGTTTCTGAAATCATAATCAGTAAAAATCCAGACAGCATGAGTTAAATTTGTATTATTTATATCTTCTTCTTTATTTACAAATGTATAAATTAATATTTTAAGATATTCACTAATATCTTCACCATTAAGACTATTTCTTAAAAGTTTAAGACTATCATCACGTATACCATCTAATGCACCACCCAAATATCTTTCAGTACAGAACCCATAAAAATCTCCAGTTACTGTATAAGTGTAGTTATAATTATTAATGGTTTCTAATCTTTTATCTAATAAATTATTTACAACATCATTTGGATTAATACTACAGTTATTTAATGTTACTTTATTAATTGCATATACTGAGTTTCCTTTTACTTTAGCAGAGTTATTTTTAAATGTAGAATTATTAATAGTTGAGTTAATTACATACATAGCCCCACCAAATATTGCAGAATTATCTTCAAAGGTTGAGTTAACTATTGTAGCATTACATACGCTTATTGCACCACCACTAATCATAGCAGAATTGTTTTTAAAAACAGAATTAGAAATAGTATTATTCAAATTCATGCCAAAATCATTAATTGCTCCACCAGTATATTTTGTAGCAGAGTTATTAATAAATCTACAATTATCAACTAAGGTATTATTAGAATCAAAAAGAATAGCTCCAGCATTATAAGCAGAATTATTATTTAAAACAGAATTATTAAGAACACCATTAGTACCATCCCATCTTACAGCACCACCATAATAGCCTGCAGAATTATTATTTAAAACAGAATTATTAAGAACACCATTAGTACCATCCCATCTTACAGCACCACCATAATAGCCTGCAGAATTATTATTTAAAACAGAATTATTAAGAACACCATTAGTACCATCCCATCTTACAGCACCACCATAATAGCCTGCAGAATTATTATAAAATGAAGCGTTTTTTAAAATACCGTCTGTACCTTGCCATTCTATAGCACCACCTTCTTTATCTGCAATATTATTGTTAAAAGAAGAATTTGTGATGGTTACATTTTGGGTATAAACAAAAACAGCACCACCATATGAAGCATTATTGTTGATGAAATTAGAGTCTTTTAAAATTGTATTTTTTGAATAAATACAAACAGCTCCACCTCTATCTGCAAAATTTTTTATGAATGTAGAATTTTTAATTAGAGAGCCAGCACCACTAATATAAATAGCCCCACCATTCATTTTACCTGTATTGTTTATAAAGAAACAATTAGAAATGGTACTGTTAACTCCACCAGAATATATTGCACCACCATAACAAGTAGCTGTATTATTTTCAAATTGACAATTTTTAATTTCTAAATTCTTAGATAATGAATACACAGCAGAACCACTACTGCGATTAACATATCCATTAATGAAGTTTATATTGTTTAAAATAACATTAGAAACAGTTCCTTTAATTGTTAAAATTTGGGATTGTTTATTTCCATCTAATGTAAAATTATTACCATTAATAGATAATGTTTTATTAATCATTATTGGACCAGAATCAGTTATATTATTATAAACATAATTCTTATCTAAAGTTATATTGGATCCTGCAGGTGCATTATTTATTATAGTTTGTAAATCAGTGAATGAACCGGAATTCGTATCACCAACCCTATTATTTAAATTATTAGATTGTGTAATTGTGTCGGAATCACTAATACTATTATTTTGAACTACATTAGTTGAATTATCAATTGCAGACACTGCAGATAACGATAATAATAAGATAATGAGCAATAATAACAATTTACTTATTCTTTTATATGACATAATTTTTTTCACCTCCATTTTTAAAAAAAAAAAAGTAATAGTTAAAAAAAATACTTTTTTTTAATAAAAATTGTTTAATTAAAATAAAATATAAAAATCAATTAAACAATATAATATATATATATATATATATATATTATGTAACTTTTTAATGTTAAAACTATAATTTTAATAAATAACCTTTTAATAAAAATATAATATTATATTAATAAATTAATCCATTTTAAATCAGTAAAATTTCAATTTTTACAAAATACATATAAAATTAAAAATATTCAAAAATGAATCATATTAAAATTAACTAAAAAGGTTAATTTCAAATGTAAATAATATAATAAAAATCCAATAGGATTAAAATAAAAAACTAAAACAAAAAAGAGAAAAAATAAACATAAAATAATAAAAATTCAATAAAAAACATACAAAAAGATATATTAACACAGTAATATAAAAATTTAAAAAAGATTAATAAATAAAAATCTATACTAATCTTTGACCAGTAACAGATTTTTTATTTTGCCAATTGTAACTTCTCATTTTTTTGGATTTACCGAAACCACAAGAAGCACAAACTCCTTTACGGACGTGGTAAGTATTTCTTCCACATCTTCTGCATCTTATATGGGTTTTTTTATTTTTTTTACCCATAGTAGGTGTACCTTTCACTATTATTCCCTCCTAATTTATATTCCTAAACAAAATGATAAAATAATAATTATAAAAATATCCATAGCATTAGCTAAGATATTTAAATAATAAAATATAAGTAATTCATTCTATGGGGAGATATATACAATATTGTCTCCTCTAATGAGAACAGTACCTAATCTTCTTTCAACTTCACCATCTTTTAATTCTTCAGCGTCATTAAGAACTAAATTCATATGTAAATCAAAACTTGTTAAAATACCTCTGAATTCCCTGTCTCCTTTAAGTTTTATTAAAACTGGAGAGTTAGTTGCTTTTCCTAATGCGTCAAGTGGTCTTTGAACATTTTGTTGTCCGCTCACAATAATCACCTATATTACAATATAATTAAAATTGACTTAAATTAAATCTAAATTATTATTAACATAAATTTTTAATAATTAATAATATATTTGTTTAATTAATAAAAAAGTCTTCTTACTAAAGTATATATTTTAATCCTTAATAAACTTAAGAAAAATATTTTATTATCAATAGTAAATATAACATTTTAAAATATGTCTAAACTAGTATATAAATGTTATATTAAAAAAATAAAAAAATTGTCTATTTTTATAATAATATTAAAAACTCATACATAAAAAAACTTTTGATTGAAAATAAATCTATCTAAAAAATAAGATTTAAGAAAAAAATTATTATTGAAATTAAAATTCAACAAATATTTGTTATAAATAAAACATTTACTTTTATACTAAATTAATAAGATCTATAAAATTTATGAATAAAATTTTTACTTTCAATAATAATAAAATTTATGACATATTAAAAATTACTAAAACCAAGACATATATTAAACTAAATAAAATAAAAATCAATCAAAATTGATAAAATAACTAGTTAAAATTAAGAATAAATGAAAAATAATATAATATATTAAGAAAGTATATAATATTATACTAAAAGTATAGGTGCTAAATTTGATAATAAAGAAAAGAAATTATCTAAAAAAGAAAAAAATTAAAGAAATTAAAAAAGAATTAGGACAATATGGTTCTTTAATTGATAATAAAGCCAACGTTGAAATTTTAGAAACAGATGAATATGATTATATTCTAGTAAATGGTGAACCTTACATTATTATGATTGATAATAAACCATATCCTACATTAAAATCAATTTTAGCAAACGATGATTTAGAAAATAAAACTGTTGTAGTAGATATGGGTGCTGTAAGATTCGTAACAAATGGAGCAGATATAATGAGTCCAGGTATTGTTGAAGCAGATGATGATATAGTTCCTGGAGATTTAGTTGTTATTGTTGATGTTAACAATAAAAAACCATTAGCTATTGGAGAAAGTTTAATTACAGGTCCTGAAATGGTAGAAGCATCTAAGGGAAAAGCAATTAAATCATTACATTATGTTGGGGATGAAATTTGGAATTTAGAAATATAATCCTAAAATATATCTAAAATACTTAATTAAAAGAAGGTTGAAACATGGTTGAACTAATATATAATGCTGGAAAAGTAATTAATGAAAAGGTACATGAAATAGGAGTTATTGCATTAGGTGCACACCTTGAAAACCACGGTCCAGCATTACCTATTGATACAGATGCAAAAATTGCATCATATGTAGCATTTAATGCTTCTGTTATAAGTGGTGCTAAATTTTTAGGTGTAATTTATCCATCATATGAACTTAAAGAAATAGATCATGGAATACATAACTCACTTCAAGAACTAGCAAATGAATTTATAAGACAATTAAACTCTGCAAAAGAATTCTTAAACATTAAAAAAGTAGTTATTGTTAATGGTCATGGTGGAAATATTCCAATACTTCAAGATATCACATACATAGAAAATAAAACTGGACTTGATATTGTATTTAATAATAAAATTATTGAAACTGAAGGACCACATGGTGGTAGTGGAGAATTATCCATGGGTGAAGTTATAGGAATTATTAATGAAGATGAAGTTAAAAATCAAGCAAATTTAAATTTATATGGAGAAGTAGGTTTATATAAATTTAAAGAAGCTAGAAAAAATGATCCTGCAATAGAAGAAGGAGCAAGAGATGTTGAAGAAAATGGAGTTTATGTAAATAAATTCTATGGAGAACAAATGCTAAACCTTGCAATAAATTCTGTATTATTAGATATTGAAAAATTCCTTGATTACTAAACTTTTTTTTTACTTTAGTAAATTTTTAATAATTTACTAAATATTTTATTATTATTTAAAAACTATTTTTGTTTATATTTAGGATATAAAAAAAGGATAAATTTGATTCTAAATATACTTAAAATATTAAACTCAATTATAAAATTTAGATAAAAAAATACTAAATTTGATTCTAAATATACTTAAATGTAGATAAAAGAATATTAAACTTGATTATTATTAAAATATTTTAAAAATATTAAAAATTCAATCAAAATACTAATTTTAAATCTTATAAAATATAATTTAATCAAAACTATTTTTAATATAATTTAAGAAAATTATGATTTAAAAAATTAATAATGAATTAAATATTCATATAAAATAATTTTAATAAAAAAATAGTTAAAAATTAATAAAAAATAATTTTACAAAATAAAATAGCTAAAAAACAAGTCTAGTAAAAAAATAAAAAATAGCTACAAAATATAAAATTAAGTTAAAAAAAATAGCTAAAATAAAAAAAATAAAATATTTACATTTCAATGAAAATGTAAATAGTTAAAATAATCAAAATTACTAAAATTATGCTTAATACTGCAATAATCTGATTTTGATACTTAGAGATAGTATCTTGTTCAATTTCTGATTCTTCATCCTCAAAATCTTTAGCTAAATCATCAATATTAAAATTATTTACACTTTTAGAATCATTAGCCCTATATAAAGATTTATCCTCTTCAAAACTTTCTTTAATTGGTTTTTCAGATGCATTTTCATCTTCAAATTTATTTACATCATCTAATTTAACAGATTGTGCAGAAACTTCAGGTTTAACATTAGAAGGCTCAGATTTAGATACATTTTTATTAGAATTAACTTTATTAACATTTCTTAAAACTTTTTGATACCTATTATAAAGTTCCTTATATTTATCATCAGATATTAAACCTGCTTCATAATCTTCTTGTAAAGATTTAATCATATCTTCAATATCTTTTTTATCAGGAATAATTACACCTCCTAAATATATTCTCCAAAATATTTATTATACTTAAGACTGATCAGGTGAACCTGCACCCATATGACTATTACTAGAATCATCACTAGATTGACCAGTTTGAGAACCTGGATTATCATTAGAACCAGAATCATTATGGGAATCAGAACTTGAACCAGAATCATGAGAACTAGAACCTGAATTAGAATCAGATGACTGACTACTACTAGAACTACTACTTGATCCAGAATCAGAAGGAGCTGAATAACTAGAATCACTAGAACTATCTTGACTTACAGTATCAAATAAACCATCAGTAGAATTATTAGTAATATTATTCAATGTATCATTAGTATTATTTCCAAGATCAGGTAATTTTAAATCAATATGACCTGTCATCATGCCAGCAACATTACCTATACCACAAGCAACAATTGCAACAATAAATAAAACTAAAACAACTGCTTTTTTATCAGCCATAAAAAATTCTCCTAATAAATATTGTAAATTATCTATATTAGTATAAATATTTAAATTTTATATGAAATTTAAATAGAAATATTTTCTATAAGTATATTTTAACTAAATATAACTTAAATAATTATTTTTATTATAAAATATATAAATATATCTATAAATATATATTTTAAGAGGTTATAAGAAGTAAATTAAAAATTAAAGAAAATTAATATAAAACAATAAATAATATTATTAAAAATAAAACATAATATTATAAAATGATTAATATATAATATAATTAAAAAATCATACTATTTTTACCTTAATTTATATATAAAATTGATTAAAATGAAAACAATAAAAGAAAGTGTTGAATCTACAGTAAAAATTAAAAAATCTATATTTACTGCAAGATTATATCCTGTAAAAAACAAAAAAGAAGCTAAAAAGATAATAGAAGAAGTTTCAAATAAATACAGTGATGCAACACATAACTGTACAGCATATATTGTAAGTGATTCACAATCTTACGATGATGATGGAGAACCTAGCGGAACTGCAGGAAAACCTATGATAAATGTTCTTGAAAAAAACAATCTAGAAAATATTCTTGCAATAGTAACAAGATATTTTGGTGGAATAAAATTAGGTGCTGGAGGTCTTGTAAGAGCATACTCCCATTCAGTACTTGAAGCAATAAACCATGCAGAAATAGTTGAAATAAAAAAATTCAAAATATATGAATTTATATTTGACTATAAAGATATTAAAAATATTGAAGGAACACTTAGAAAATCAGATCTTAATATTATTAATAAAGAATATGATAGTAAAGTAAAATATTATATTGCATCAAATAATTTAAAACTTATTGAAAATATTAATGAGAAATTCCATAATAACTTAGAAATTAAAGAGCTAGGTATAGAATATTTAGAAGTATAAAATTTTATTTAATAACTAATTTTTATACTTTCTATATACTTAATTAATTTAAATAAATAGCTACAATAACTATTAGCTATAAACCTTAGATTTTAATAGCTAAACAATAAACTATTTTTAATATTAAATAGCTATATAATAATTTTAATACTCCACTTTTTTTAATAAAAAATTTAAATTCAAAAATAGTATATTAATTTAATAAAATTGTAATAAAGATTTAAATTCAAAAATAGTATAAAAAAAAATTTATCTTTAAGAATTAGTAGTTATCATCTTAAAGATAAAGTAAATATTATAATAAAAATTATCTTTAATTATATTAAATAATTCTAGAATTAATCTAAATAGTAGATTGACTAGATTTCACTATTTAAATATCTTAAAATCCTAAGAGAAAACTATATAAAATTTAATAAAAAATTAAAAAGCGTTTTTATCTATTTTTCTAAAAATAATTTTTAATAACTTAAATAATTACCATATAATAAACAGTTTAAACTACAATCAAATTAATTATAAACTTATACAATTTTTATAATCTACCCATTACTAGACTATGAAAAATCTTAAAAACTCTAAAAAGTACTTAATAACAAAATATAAATTCTAATCTAAAATTTAGATGATTAATTAATTTCTAGAATTACAAATATTATTATAAAAGTAACTTTTAATTTAATATTTCCAATACAATTAAATAATACGGATTGTTACTTAAAGCTATTTAAGTAAAATTTAATTTGTTTGGGCAATTGCATTATTAATTTATAATTTTAATTATTAAAATATTTTTTGTAAAAATTATATAATTATACAATAGAAAAATAGCAAATAATACACAAAAAGGAAAAATTTAATACAAAACTTAGAAAATATTCAAGATTTAATATATTTAAAGTAGAATAATAGTTTATATTATAATTAAAACATAAAAAACCATAAAAACAAGTAATAACCTAATATCCATACTAAAATATAAAAAAAGCAAAATAAGAAATAATAATTATAAACAAAAATATAAAAAATAAATATTATTATGATTTAAAATCTATAATAACATTTAAATTACCTTTTTTCATATCATTTATAACAGACTTATGTACATTGCTGTTTTTATCATGATTTTTATGTTTACTTTTAGAATTAGACTTTTTAGTATGTTTTTTATTAGAATGTTTACTTTTAGAGTTTGAGTCTAATTTTTTATTATGTTTATTATTTTTAGATTTTTTACTATTTTTATTATTAGAATACTTAGTTTTAGAATTTGAATTTGAGTTTTTATTATTAGAATTTTTACTATTATTAGAATGCTTATTAGAGTTTTTACTACTAGTTTTTTTACTTTTAGAATTTGAATTTTTACTAGATTTTTTAGAATTTATTTTAATATTTTTATCACTAGATTTATGTTTACTATCTTTTGATAAATTATGATTATGTTTATTATTTTTTCTAGATTTTTTATTGTTCTTTTTACTAGATTTAACTTTAATATGTTTATCTTTTTTAGAATTATGAGGATTTTCAATTTGACTTATAAGATATTCTGCTTGTTTATATAATTTATTCATATCAAATGCATATGCAACTCTTTTTACTGCATCTAAATTTTTAATATAATTATCTAACCATGAGAAAATATCTCCAGGATATATGTGGATTTGATAATTATTAAATAATGTTTTAGATATATTAATTGGATCTTCACCATTTAATCTTTCATTAATAATTAAATAAGATATACCTCTTTGTAGACAATCACAAAATGGTTTATCAATACAATCACATCTTAAGAAATCAACTTGAATTCTTATTAATGCATCTTGGAATTTACTATCTAACTTGTTTATAACATCACCTGAAGAGATAATATCTAAGGTAGATTCTGCAAATAATCTTGATGAAACATTCATTTTTAATTTATTTGCAATTTGATTATGTACAGATGGTGAAAGATAAGCATTACTAAATAATTCTAAATCCATAGCAATTGTTTTAACTTTAAGTTGATTAAGCTCTTTACGACTTATAGATTTAAATACATTATTTGTAACTTTCCTATTATTATCCTTTTTAACATTTTTAGACTTATTTTTAGATTTATGAACAAGATCATTATAATATTCACTTTGAGGATTTAGAATATTATTAATATTATTCATAATATAATCTGAATCTTTAAAGTAGTTAGAATTAAATATTGAATCTTTAATAAATTGAGCTTTTTCAATTGATAAAAAACTCATTGTTACAGCTCTACCATACCTAGTTGCTTTAAGCATTCCTTTATTATATTCAACAAATTTATTATCAATTAGATTATTTACAATATATGAAGTATCTGATGGAATTTCAGTATTTTCATAGAATTCTTCAAGATCTACTTTTGTATGAACAGCACCTGAAGATATATCTGCAAGTATTTGTTCTTTTAATTGTTCCTCATCATATACTATTTCAACATCTTCATTATCACTTTCAAGAAGATTTAAAGCCATAGCCTCTTCAGTATCATTATCAAATTCTTTACCAATTTCAGGTAAAAGATAAACTATTCCTCGATCATGATAAGATGGACGACCAGCACGTCCTAACATCTGTGAAAATTCATTAGGTCCAATCCATTTATTACCCATTAAAAGAGTATCAAATATTACTTGACTTGCAGGGAAATCAACACCTGCAGCAAGAGCAGCAGTTGTAACAACAGCCTCTAATTTACCTTCATCAAATCTTTTTTCAATTTTAGATTTTTTAGAGTAAGATAAACCTGCATGATATGCTGAAGCTTTAATACCTTTATCCATTAAAAAACTTGCAATTTTAGTTGTTTTACGTCTTGAATTAGTGAATATAATAGTTTGACCTTTATATCCTTTAGAAGATACATTATGAGTTTCTTGGATAATAAATTTTCTCATAAGTTCTCTTTTTTGAGATTCATTTCTTACAAAACTAATATGTCTTTCAAGAGGAACTGGCCTATTTTCATACTTAACAAGATTCATATTAAATTTATCAGCTAAATACTCTGGATTTTTAATAGTAGCTGAAAGACCAATAAGTTGTGCTCTAGGAAATATTGCCGATAACCTTTTAATTAAACCATTAAGACGAGTACCTCTATCTTCATCATCTAACATATGAATTTCATCAATTAAAACAACACCAAGATTATTTAAATCATCATAATTTCCACTTCTAATCATATAATCTAATGCTTCATATGTACCAACAACAATATCAGAATCATGTACATTTTTATCAGGAAGTCTTAACTCACCTTTAGCTTTTACACGATTTTTACCAACTTTAATAGAAACTTTAAGACCAAGACTTTTATATTTCTCTTTAAAATCCCTATATTTCTGGTTTGCAAGAGCAACAAGAGGTGTTAAAAATATAAATTTCTCACCATTTAAAGCCTTTGGAACACCTGCAAGTTCACCTATTAATGTTTTACCACTACTTGTTGCAGATACAGCAAGTATATTCTCATCTCTTAATAAACCTTCTTTAATTGCAAGTATTTGAACAGGTAAAAGTTTAACATTACCATGAGAAATAAGAATATCACGAAAATCCTTATTAATCTTAAGTCTTCTCATATCAATAAGTGGAATCTTTTTATTATTATCTACCTTAACCTTATCAAATAATGTTAAATCAGAATGACTTACTGGATCAAACTTAGGAGATAACATGTCCATAACAACTTCAAGACTTCCAGTTTTTTCAAGAATTCTCTTAAAATTCCTAAAAACCCTTTTATCATAACCTCTTAATTTAAGTTGCTCCTTAATAGTGTTTTCTGCACAATCCTTACATATTAATTGATTATGAAATTTATAGGAATACTCAGAATTAATAATAGTAATCTTATTTTCAAGAACACAATAATCACATATTCTTGTAAACCTATACTTAATATTTAAAGAATCTAAAAAGTTTTCAAAATCCTCATCATGATTAGCTAAAAAAACAATCTGACTTCTAAGTATTTTAATAGCTTCTTGGGGAGGATAAAATTTCTCATATAAAGAAGAGTTTTCTTCAATATTAAGATTAACAATGAACCTATTAAGTTCCATCTTACCTTTTTCATTAAGTTTAAATTTTAAAGTACCTAAAAAACTCGGTGTCCTCTGAGTATTTAAAGCACCTTTAGGTGAACCAATAGGATACATTTCCCATAACTTTTTCTTTTTCTTAAGAATTATCATTAATCTAATTTTAATCTTTAAAGTTTATAAAAATAATTGTTAAAAAATCATGATTTTTAAGAAAAAACCTAAAAAAACTTAAAAATTAGATAAATTAAAAAGCTTTAAAAAAAATTTTATAAAAAAAATCTTAAATTAGAATAAAAAATTAAAAACTAATTAAAAAATTAGAATAAAAATAAAAATACAGTAAAAAACTAAATAAAATGTTAAACTAGAATAAAAACTTAAAAATACAATGAAAAATTAACTAAATAAAATATTAAACCAGAATAAAAACTTAAAAATACAACAAAAAAATTAACTAAATAAAATATTAAACTAGAATAAAAACTTAAAAACTAATTAAAAATCATATAATAGAAAAAATAAGTAAAAAAAAACAAAGGAAAAAAATAGAACTTAATTAAAAAAATAAAGCTCTATGAATTTTTAATAATATCATCATATGCACTAATTGCAGCAACTGCACCTTCACCACAAGCAACAATCCACTGTTTTAATCCACCAGTAACATCACCTGCAGCATAAACACCTTCTAAACTTGTTCTTTGATATTTATCACATAATATACTTCCATCATCATCAAGTTTAAGATTTAATTTCTCTGCAATTAAATTTTGTGGAATATCACCTACTGCAATAAAAACACCATTAACTGAAATTTCAGATTCAGTACCATCTTTATTTAATAATTTAACATTATCTACTAATGGATCTCCTTCAATGGCCTCTACAGTAGTATTCCATATAATAGGAATTTTAGATTCTTTAAGTTTATCTTCAAGATATTTTTGACATCTTAATTGATCTCTTCTATGAACTAATGTAACATTACATCCAAGATCACTAAGATATAATGCATCAATTGCAGCAGTATTTCCACCACCTACAACAAGTATATCTTTTCCTTTAAAGAACATTCCATCACAAGTAGCACAATAAGATATACCTCTACCTAAATGTTGGTTTTCACCAGTAACATTAAGTTGCCTATGTTTTGAACCAGTTGTTAAAATTATTACCTTTGATGTATATTCTCCTTTTGAAGTTTTAACAATAAAAGATTTGTTTTCATTAAATACATCCAAGACCTCTTCAAACTCATGAATAGTTGCATACTTTTGTGTTTGTGACTTGGTATTTTCAATTAATTCTAATCCATTTGCCATTGAAAAACCAGGATAATTATCAATTACAGGAACTTCTCTAGCTTGACCACCTGCTAATCCTTTATCAAGAATTAAAGTTTTTAAATTTTGACGACCTGCATAGATTCCTGCTGTAAGACCTGCAGGACCTCCACCAACAATAATAACATCATAATTTTCCAATTTAATACCCCTAAAAATTTATAAATATAAAAATCATTTTATTTGTAATATTATATTTTAATTAATATAATATTTAAGAATTTTTAAAATATACTCACTTTAAAATTTAATACAAAAAATTATTAAAATAAGTCTAAAACTTAATGAATCTTAAAAAACTAAGACCAAAATAAGTCTAAAAATAAAAAAAGTTAAAGTAAAAAAAGTATAAACTAATAAAAATAAATAAAAAAGTTCAATAAGTTAATAAATAATTTAAATATAATATAAAAATTTATTAATTATCTTTCAGGCATTTGATAAGCTAAATAAGCTGCAAAAATACCTATAATAAACCATACCAATTCCGCAATCCATGCTGCAGTAATATAATATAATATTCCAAATATAATTATTGTTAAAACAAAAACTAAAAATCCGTTTTTACTATCACCTTGAATTAGCTGTCCCATTCCAGGTAAAAAGAATGAAATAATACCAGCTAATGCTTTACTAACCATTAAACTCCTCCAATTATATAAAAAAATTTGAAATTAAATTCTACTTCGTCTTTATATTAAAATTTATTTCTAATATAATATAAAGTTTTTCATAAATGTATATTATAA
>NZ_MRCT01000158.1 GCF_002208625.1 Methanobrevibacter sp. 87.7 | reverse complement strand
CTATTAATTATTATCTTATAATATTTTTAGATTAATATTTTTAAATTATTAAATTTTATAAAAATAAGTACTTATAAATATAGTTTACATTATAATCTATGAATTACATAATTATAATTATAATAAATTATTATCATATTTTTGTATAATTATAATATTTTTTTTAATATTATTTTTAAAAATATTACTTTTCATATGCTCTCGGGCTTGTCCTTTATATATGAAAATTGAAACTATTATATAATTTATGTGAGGGTCTGGTATGGACGAAGAAATTAAAAAAGAATATGAAAAAATAAAAGATAAGATATCTGAAGAAGATTTTCTTAAGCTTTTAGAAGAAAAAAAGGAATCATATGGTGATGTAGACTTTATGGATGATATAGACATTGCCCGTTTAATCACTGGAGAATATATCACTGAATCTGTTGAGTCTAAAACTGATGGTGTTATAAATAAACTTGAAGATTTAGAAGTAGGTCAGGATCATATTAGTGTAATTGGTAAAGTAATGTCTATAGCAAACCAAAAATCATTTAAAACAAGAAAAGGAAATGAAGGAAAACTTTGTAATATTACTATTGCTGATGATACAGCAAAAATAAGAGTTACTTTTTGGACAAATAATATTCCTTTATTAAATAATTTTAATGAAGGAGATGTTATTCAAATTAATAATGTACAGGTTAAAGAAGGATTCAATAAAAATACTGAAATTCAATTAGAAAACAATGCTACTGTCCATGTATTAAATGCTGATGATTATCCAGATTTCCCAGAATATAAAGAAAACATTACTGATATAGGATCAATTTCTCTCAATGATGATAAAGTTAATGTCATTGGAAGAATTGCAAGATTAGGTCGTATTAATACTTTTAATGGCCGTAATGGTGAAGGTAAAGTAACTAATTTAAAAATTCAAGATGCTACTGGTAGTATACAATATACTTTATGGAATAAAGATGTTGATTTAATAGATACTTTAAATCTTGAACAAGGAGATTCTATTAAAATTTTAAATGCTAGTGTAGGAGAAAATCGTGATGAAATTACTTTAACTCATAGAAACAGTAGAATTATTAAAGGCGATTTTGATCTTCCAGATGTTAAAATTTCTCCATTAATGAAAATTGGCGATGCTGAAGAAATTAATGATGTAACTTTAATAGGTATAGTATCTAAAATTCAAGATGTTATAACATTTAAACGTAATGATGGAAATGATGGTTTTGTTCGTACTGTTGAAATAACTGATGATACTGGTTCTATTGGAGTAAGTCTTTGGGGTAATGATACTAAATTAGACCTTAAAAAAGGAGATATTCTAAAAATTGTTGGAGCTAATATTCAATATGATGATTATTCTTCCTCTGGTTATAAAGTAAATACTACATGGGAAACAAGTATTACAATTAATCCTAAAGAACCTGCAGATTTAATTGAATTCTTAAAAGAAAATTATGCTGGTAGTTTTGGACCAATAAAAATCGAACAAGTTCAAAGTATAGATGAAGATAATGAAGAAGTTGATATTTGTGGTCGTGTAATTACTATTGGAGATACTAGAGAATTCCAAAGAGATGATGGATCTATAGGTAAAGTAAAATCAGTTGATTTTGCTGATGAAACTGGATTAGTTACTTTATCTTTATGGGATGAAAAATCTGAAAAAGAATTAAATGTAGGTAGTGCTTATTTAATTGAGAATGCAAGAACTCGTTTAGGAATGTATGATATTCAATTAAATGTTGGTAAAGCATCAAGAATTATCAAATTAAATGATGATGAATCTAAATATATTGCTTCACTTGATACTCTTGAAGAATTAATATATGAACATAAAAATATCTCAGAATTAGATGAAGATGATCAAAATATAAAAATCGTTGGTAGAATCTTATCTGTTAGTCCTATAAACAATTTTGTAAAATCAGATGGTAGTGAAGGTTCAGTTAGAAATATTGAAATTGCTGATAATACTGGTTTTATTAGGGTAGCTATATGGAGTCCTAATCCTGATTCTGAATTTAAAGTATCTGATCCTATTAAAATTATTAACCCTCGTTTTAATTTTAATGGTGATACATTAGAATTAAGTTTAAATGGAAGTACCGGTATTTCAAGTCCTACTGATAAAGAAATAAAAGCTTTACCATCATTTGAAGAATTACAAGATATTATCTATGTATCTAAAACACTTGATTCAGTTGAAGAAGAAGATAGAAATATTAGAATATCTGGTATGCTTAATAATCTTTCAGCAAATAATCTTTTACTTTCAAAATGTCCTACTTGTAATAGTAGATTAAGTAAAGATGAAGATGGTTATTTCTGTGAGTATTGTGGAGAAGAAGTTGATGAACCTAAATATACATTAATGCTTCCAGGTATGATTTCAGATGATACTGGTGAAATGCAAATTACATTTTTCGGTAAATTAGTAGAAGAATTACTTGAACTTAGTCAAGATGAAATTGTTGATATTGTTTCAAAAGAAGGAGATATTGGTCCTTTAGAAGGTAAAGTTGAAAATCTTGAAGGAATGCATATAGATTTAATTGCTGATGTAAGATTCAATGAATTTGATGAAGAACTTAGATTAAATCCTAAAAAGATTATTTCTAAATCTTTTTAATTTAAATATGAATAAATAAATTTAATAATGTGAGGAATAATTATGGTAGAATTAGAAGATTTACCAAATGTTGGTGAAAAAACTGCTCAAAAATTAAGAGATGCTGGTTTTGCTGATATGATGAGATTAGCAACAGCTACTGCTAAAGAATTATCTGTTAAAGCTGAAATTGGTGAAGGTGTTGCAGAAAAAGTTATTGAAGCAGCACGTAAGTCAGAAAAAATTGATTTTGAAACAGCTTATGATGTAATGGAAAGAAGAAAAAATGTTGGTCATATTACTGTTGGAAGTCAAGCTTTTGATGATTTAATTGGTGGTGGAGTTGAAACTCAATCAATTACTGAAGTTTTCGGTGAATTTGGATCAGGTAAAAGTCAAATTTCCCATGAATTAGCTGTCACTGTTCAATTACCTGAAGAACAAGGTGGTTTAGATGGTGAATGTGTATATATTGATACAGAAAACACTTTCAGACCAGAACGTATTGAACAAATTGCTAATGGTTTTGGATTAGATGTAGAAGAAGTTTTACAAAAAATTCATGTAGCTCGTGCATTTAACTCTTCTCACCAAATATTAATGGCTGATAAAATTAATGAATTAATTCAACAAGGTAATCCTATTAAACTTGTAATTGTAGATTCATTAATGGCTCATTTCAGAGCAGAATATGTTGGAAGAGAATCTCTTGCAGTAAGACAACAAAAACTTAATCAACATTTACATGTACTTCAACAAATTGCTAATACTTATAATGTTGCTATATTTATAACAAACCAAGTACAAGCAAGACCTGATGCTTTCTTTGGAAGTCCAACTAAAGCAACTGGTGGACACGTTTTAGGACATGCATCAACTTATAGGATTTGGCTTAAAAAAGGTTTAGCAGGTAAAAGGATTGCTAGACTTGTTGATAGTCCTCATTTACCTGAAGGTGAATGTGTATTTAAAATCACTAATGAAGGTGTAGTTGATTAAATTTTTAATTAATTTTTTATTTTTTTACTATTTTTTAGAAGGTGTAGTTGATTAAATTTTTAATTAATTTTTTATTTTTTTACTATTTTTTATTATTTAATATTTAACTATTCTCTAAATTTTAGTATTGGAAAAATAAGTAATATAT
>NZ_MRCT01000157.1 GCF_002208625.1 Methanobrevibacter sp. 87.7 | reverse complement strand
AACTAAAATTAATTTAAATAAGAAAAATATAGATTAAATTTAGTTTAATCTGTAAAGAATAAAAAAATAGGTAAAATAAAAGAAATTACTTCTAAATAATAGAAATATAAAAAATTTTAAACTAATTTTTAAATAAATTTAGAACAAAAATCAAATAATATATAAGTATAATACTATAAACAATATCTCATGTTAAATTATGTAATAATTTAATATACTTTAAGAAAAATATAAAATCTTAAAGTTTAGATTTAAAAAAATTTAAATCTAAGTTAATAAAATGGAGGATAAAAAATGATAGGTAAAAAAATACGTCTTGAACGTATAATCAACCGCAAAACAAATAAAACTGTTATTGCACCAATGGATCATGGTGTATCAGATGGTCCTATTAAAGGAATTGTTAATCTCGATAAAACCATAGAAAGTATTTCTAAAGGTGGAGCAAATGCAGTACTCATGCATAAAGGTATTGTAGAAAATGGTCACAGAGGCTACGGAAAAGATATTGGTTTAATTATCCATTTATCTGCAAGTACCTCTTTAAGTCGTGACCCTAATAATAAAGTCCTTGTTACTAGTGTAGAAAGAGCTATTCAACTTGGCGCTGATGCAGTATCTATACATGTAAATGTAGGTTCTGAAACTGAACCATACATGTTAGAAGAATTAGGTTCTGTTGCAGAAACTTGTAGTCAATGGGGTATGCCACTTTTAGCTATGATGTACCCACGTGGACCAGGAATAAAAGATGAACATGATGTTGAAGTTGTAAAACATGCAGCACGTGTTGGTGCAGAACTTGGTGCAGATATTGTAAAAACAAATTATACAGGAGATCCTGCAAGTTTTGAAGAAGTTGTTGAAGGTGCATTAGTACCTGTAATTATTGCAGGTGGTCCAAGTGTAGATTCTGATAAAGATTTACTCCAAATGACCAAAGATGCAATTGAAGTTGGTGGAGCTGGAGTAGCTTTCGGACGTAACTTCTTCCAAGCTAAAAATCCTGAAAAAATGACTAAAGCAGTCTCTGAAATCGTTCATAATGGAATCGATGTTGAAGAAGCTTTAAATATTTTAAAATAAACTCAAACAAAACATTAAATAATTATAAATACCTATCATTTAAAGTTTAATTTTTAAAATTAAATTAAAAATAAAGGATTTATAATATTTAATCTATAAATTATAAAATTTAAGGAGATTAGGAATGTCAGAAAAATTTGCTTGGATATTAAATCCTATAGGCAACTGGGACAATACAAAAGAAATGATTACAACATCTCTTGAATCTGGAATTGACCATATTGTATGTTTTGATTCTGAAAATAATGAAAACATTAGAAAATTAGGTAATATTAGTATAGTTGCACCTAGTGATGATAGTGATGTTTATTTAATAGGTATTTCTGGTGAAGGTGATGGAACACTTAAATTAAATGATGATTTAAGTAAATCAAAAGACTTAAGCAAAGCTAAAGAAATTAAAAATAAAAATATCCCTGTATGTGCCTATATAGAAATCACAGATAAAAAACATGAACAATTAGCAGTAAAACTTGGAGATGTTTGTGATTATATAATATTAGTTAGTAAAGATTGGACTGTAATTCCACTTGAAAACATCATTGCAGATTTACAAGGTAAAGATGTTAAAATTATAGCTGCTGTAAAATCAGCTGATGAAGCAAAAGTAGCTATTGAAACCCTAGAAGTAGGTACAGATGGAGTTATTTTTGAACCAATCGAATTTAATCAAATCAAAAACATTTCAAAACTTATTGAAGAAATTTCAAGTGAAAGCTATAGTCTCAAAAATGCTACCATAACAAACATTAAACCACTTGGATCTGGTGATAGAGTATGTATTGATACTACTAGTATTATGTATCCAGGTGAAGGAATGCTTGTTGGATCATACTCAAAAGCTATGGTACTTGTACACTCTGAAAGTTTAGAAAGTGAATATGTTGCTTCACGTCCATTTAGAGTAAATGCAGGACCTGTTCAAGCATATGTAATGGTTCCTAATGGAAAAACTCATTATTTATCAGAACTTGGAGCTGGTGATGAAGTATTAATAGTTAACACCAAAGGTGAAACTAGAAAATCAATAGTTGGTAGATGTAAAATTGAAAGAAGACCACTTCTTTTAATTGAAGCAAAATATGAATATATTGATATTAAAACTATTGTTCAAAATGCTGAAACTATAAGACTCGTTGATGATAAAGGAGAAGCAATTTCAGTTGCTGAATTAAAAAAAGGTGACAAAATCAAAGTTTATATTGATGAAAAAGCTCGTCACTTTGGTATGAGTATCGAAGAAAATATAATTGAAAAATAGATTTATATTATAAATCTAAAACATGTAAATTAATTTAAAGCTATAAATAGCTTTTTATTAATTTATTTTAATTCTAGACTATTTTTATAAATTATTTAATAATTAATTCTAAACTTAAATATAATTACTATTTTTAAAAATATTAAAATAAATTTAAATTAAAAATACTATTTTTAAACAAAAAAATAATATAAAAAAAGTTAAATTAAAAATAAAAAAGCTTATTTTAATAAATAAATTAAAAGAAAGATTAAAGTTCAAATCTTTTAATATTCTCATAAATAGGTCCTTGAGGTGTTAATGTACTTTTTTTAAGTACAATACTTGAAACTGACATTTTACCTATTTCATAATCATGATATTTTTTAATTTTATCTTGAACTAAATTCTTATTTTTAGCATTTTTCATTCTACCAATAGTTAAATGTGAAATATAATTTCTCTCAAGCTTAAAACCTAATTTATTAAAAGAATTATCAAGATCTTTTTGAAGAGATTTTAATTCAGAATTATTTTTAATACCTATCCAAATAACTTTTATTCTATTCTCATTTGGAAAAGCACCAGAACCTTGAATATCAATCTCAAAAGGTTTATGATTTTTTAAAACTTTTTCTATAGAATCAGATATCTTATCAACCATATCTTCATCAATATTTCCAAAGAACTTTAATGTAAAATGCATATTTTTAGTAGGAACATATTTAATATTAGCATCAATAGTTTTAAAATCCTTTTCAACATCATAGATTTTATTAAGTAAACTATCCTCAACTTCAATAGCTAAAAAACTTCTAATTTTATCCATAATACCATTAACCAAAAATTAACTTATTAAAAAAATTATCACATAAATCTAAAATCCATTATAATGAACTTTAGATTCATCATATCTAGATTCAGATTCATATTCCATAGTAGGATAACCTAAAGCAACAAGTGAAAATGGAACAATATTTTTAGGTAAATCAAATAGATTAGAAACAAATTCAATCCTTTTAGAATCAGGATATAAACCTAACCATACACTACCAATACCAAGTTCAGTAGCTTCAATTAAAATATTTTCAGTACATGCAGACATATCTTGTGTAAACCATGCTCTAGTTAAAGGTACTTTTTCTAAATCAACCATAGTTAAAATTAATCTATTTGCATATGCTGCACATTTTGAATATTTACTCATATTAGATAATTTACTAATTAATTCTTTATCACTTACAACAATGAAAGTCCAAGGTTGTGTATTAAATGCTGAAGGTGCCTGCATTCCAGCAGATAAAATAGTTTTAATATCATCATCAGAAATATCTTTATCTAAATATTTACGAATACTTTTTCTTTTAAAAATTGAATTATTTTCCATAAAAATCATCTAATAAAAACTTAAACGCTTATAAAAATTTAATTTAAAATCTTTAACTTAA
>NZ_MRCT01000156.1 GCF_002208625.1 Methanobrevibacter sp. 87.7 | reverse complement strand
ACTCTATTATTAAAGTTTATTTTATTAAAAAATAATATATTAAGTTTTATTAATAGTATTTACTTTACCTAATTTAAAAGAAATAATTAAAAAAATTTATTAAAATGAGTTATTATAAGATTAAAAATTGTATATTTTTAATTAAAATAAAATAAGTAGGATATTATGATACAAATAATAAAAAAATTTTGATTTTATTAAAAATATGATAATGTGTTATATGAATTAATTATACTGGAAATTTTATTTCAAATCAATTTCAAATATTATTTTTTGAAAATCATACTTTTGAAAAAGAAGAACAAACAATTTTATTATTTTATATAATATTTGAAACTTAAGATTTTAATGTTCAAAATCTAACATGACAAGTTTTTTTCTGTTTGGTAATGGATATGTTTCTGTTTTTAGTAATTTGTATCCAATTTCATTCATTGTATTGATAAGAGCATTTTCTTCTATTTGATGATGTATTTTATCTAAACCATCAAAAGCATGAATATAAGGTGAATTAGAAACCCAAGTTTCTTCATCTGTATTAATCTGAATAATACAAGATACATATTTAGGATTAGATTTCAAAATAGCTTTTTTAAATACATTGTATCCAACATATTCTATGAATAAATTGGCAATAACTAGTTCAGCCTTAGGAAGTTTATCTGATTCATTAATAACATTAATTTTATAACATTCAAGAATATCTCCTAATTTAGAATAACGTTCTTTTACTGCATTAAGATATGTTTCGTTAATATCAATTCCATAAACTTTTTTATATTTTCTCTTATTTACATGTTCCAAGCCATTTCCACCTGCAATTCCAAATACTATGGCAGTTGTTACTGGATATTCTTCAAATTGTTTTTGCATTAATTTATTCATTGCTTGAAGTTGTTTAACGGAATCAAGACTCATGTGATTTTCATAATCTGATAAACTGATGTTTTCCCATGGATTCATATTTAATCACTTTTATAAATTTAGATTTGTTCTTATTAATTCTTTTTTAATATGAGTTTTCTAATTTTTTCTGGTTTATATTTGTTTGTTTTATAGATGAAATTTTAATTGTTTTATATAGTAATCTTATATTAACTATATAAATATAAGAATAATTAACCTCTAAGTTTTTTTTATTTATGTTAAGAATAATTTTAATTGTAACTTATTTAAATTTATAGTAAATTTTTTTATACTTGTTTAATAAAATTAAATATATGTTTAATTTAATTAATTTATAATTAAATATTTTAAAATTAATGGTGGGGGATTGTTTATGCAAGCAGGAATATACAATTTTTTGAATTTTTTGAGTCTTAATCAACAATTTAGTATACCTATTTTTCAAAGAAATTACAGTTGGACTGAAAAACAATGTAAACAGTTATTTAAAGATATTCTAAAAGTAAGTAAAAATGATGAAAATAACCATTTTCTTGGTTCAATAGTATATTTAAAACAATATAGTATTGTTGTAAGTCCTATAAGTAAAATAATGATTATAGACGGACAACAAAGAATTACTACAATAACTATATTAATTGCTGCTTTAACTGATTTTTTATTTAAAAATCCACAAGATAACTTAAGTCCTGAAAATTTAATTAGTTCTTATTTATTTAATAATAAAGAGAAAGGAAGTTTAAGATATAAATTAGTTTTAAATGATGTTGATGAAAAAACATTAAATAAAATTGTTGAAAATTTAGGTTCAAATATTAAATTAAATTTTAATAAAGATGATTCTCAAAGGATTTATAAAAATTATGAATATTTTAGAAAAAATATTAATGATAATAATGTTATGAATATTTATAAAGGTTTACATAAGCTTTTGATAGTTTATATTGCTTTAGATGGGAATGATGATAATCCACAACTTATCTTTGAAAGTTTAAATTCAACAGGTTTAGAACTTACACAATCTGATTTAATAAGAAATTATGTTTTAATGGATTTAGATGTTGATAATCAAAATTACCTTTATAAAACATATTGGCAAGTTATTGAAAATAATTTTAGAGATAAAAAACCAAAAACTTTTGACTCTTTTATACGTGCATATTTAACTACAAAAATTGGAAAAGTACCAACATTAAGGGGTAATGACATATATAATAATTTTAAAGAGTATTCTGAAAGGTTTAATAATTTTGAGGATTTAGTTAAAGAAATATATAAGTATTCTGAATATTTTTTAAACTTTGCTTTCAATGAAGAAAAAGACAACGATTTAAGAAATGCATTTATAAGTCTTAATAAAATGGGATATGATGTAACAAGGCCATTTATAATGGATTTATACAAAGATTATGATAATGATCTTTTAGATAAAGAGGAATTTATAGAATTATTAAAATATACTGAAAGTTATCTTATGAGAAGATTTATTTGTGGTATAGAATCTAACTCTTTGAATAAAACTTTTGCTAAAATGTATGAAGAAATGATGAATTTAAATGATAAATATGACTTAAATTATCTTAATTCATTTAAAACTATTCTTTTGTTAAAAGATAGTTATAAAATAATGCCTAAAGATAATGAATTTATGAATCACTTTAAGGAAGCGGATTTATATAATATTAGAACTAAAAATCGTAATTATCTTTTTGATAAACTTGAAAACTTTGGCTTTGAAAAAGAACCAACAAATATTGAATCATATACTATAGAGCATATTATGCCACAAACTTTAACAGAAGAATGGAAAGAAGAACTAGGATCAGACTGGGAAGAAACATATAAAAATTACCTAAATACAATTGGTAATCTTACACTTACAGGATATAATAGTAATTTAAGTAATAAATCATTTAAAAGTAAACAAGAGATGAAAGGTGGTTTTAAAGATTCATCTATCAGATTAAACAAGTATATTAGAAACTTAAATAAATGGAACAAAGAAGAGATTACTAAAAGAACTGGAAGATTATTTAAATTAGCTAAAAAAATATGGCCATATCCAAAAGTAGATGAAAATATTCTTCATCAGATAAAAGTAGAACATGATAATAGAAAAGATAAGAAAATTCCAAGTAAAAGTGAAAAATTACGAAGAGAATATTGGGAAACATTAAGTATTGAGCTTGATAAAGGCTCCCATAATTTTTATCCTGGAAAAATTAGTTTTAATAGTTTTTATATTTTAAATTTTAAAAAGGAGTCTTGCCATATATCATTGGGTTTTACTCCTTCTTTTAAAAAAATAAAAATTCAGTTATATATTTATAATTCTAAAGAATTATTTGATTATTTATACAATCAAAAAGAGCAAATTGAAAGTGAACTCGGTGAAAAATTAATATGGGATCGTAGGGATGATAAATTATCATCAAGTATTTTCATAGAAAAATATGCATATTTAAATAATAAGGATAATTGGGATAAATTAATTAAATGGCATATTGACATGGCAGATAAGTTTAGTGATATATTTTTAGATAGAGTTAATGAATTTGAAAGTTAAATGTTTTTTGAAAATAGCTGATTAAATATAATGTAAAAAGAAAATTTCTTTTTCAATCTCTCTTTCTTTCCTTTTTATTAAAAGAAGTGTATAAAAAAATAGAATAGAACAAAAAGTTAATTATGAAATTTTAAAAAAAATAAAAATTTAAAAAAAGTGTTTTAAATTTACTACCAATAAATTTAAAATCAGATTTTCTACTCTATCTTTTTTTTTACTTCTTCAAGATATAAAGGTGGACAAATAGAACATAAAAAAAAAACAAATTAAAATTTAAAAAAAATATAAAACATGTAATTAACAAATAATTACAAAAAAAATAGTAAAAAA
>NZ_MRCT01000155.1 GCF_002208625.1 Methanobrevibacter sp. 87.7 | reverse complement strand
GTTATAGATAAAAATAAAGAAAATAATAAATTTTAAAATAAATGTAATACTTTTTAACTAAAAAATATAGAAAAAGTAATACAATAAAAAGCTTTATATTGGATAAAAAAATATAATAAAAAATGTAAATTAAAAAGAACTCATATAAAGTATTACTTTAATCAATAAAATTATATTAAAAGTAATACTTTAAAATAACTAATTTTATAACTGATTTTAATATGACCATAAATCAAATTAAAATTAGTAAATAATGATGTATTACTTTTTAATTGAAAATTAGTAAAAAGTTTCTAAGAGGTAAAAATATGTATGTAAAAACCTTAGATAATAATCCTATTCTTATTAAAAAAACACAAGAGTTTTTATTTAAAATGATACAAGATGAATTCCACTTAAACTATGTCCCTCAATACCATTATGACATTATTAATTTATATGAAACATATATTAAACCTCAAAGAAACAATTTTTACATTGTAATAGATAATAATGAAATTATAGCAAGTTTAGGAATAAGAGCCTATGATAAAGATTTTGAAGAATTTAAAGAATATTATTCAAAAGAAAAAACTGCAAGTTTATGGAGAGTTTTTGTTAAAAAAGAATATAGAAGAAATAAAATAGCTTCAAATCTTGTTAAAATATCAGAAGAATTTTCAAAAAAGAATAATTATTCAAAAATATATTTGCATACACAAAAAAATGTTAAGGGATCATTAGAATTTTGGCTTAATCAAGGTTTTAATATTACATTAAATACTCGGGGAGCATTACAAACAGTACATATGGAAAAACGAGTAAATAATATTCAGAATAGTATTATTAAAGAAAAAGCAATAAAAATTATTTAAATTATTTTATATTAAATCTCTTTTTTTAAAACTTTTAAAATATTAAAAAAAATTACTTTCAAAACTCTTTTAAAACCTCAAAAACAAAAAATAATAAAAATTAATTTTAAACTCTTTTTTTAAATTTATCAAATAAAAGTTTTTAATAAAAAACAAGATTAAATTAATTTATAAATTGATTTAATAATTAAAAACAAAATTAAAGAAATACAAAAATACAAAAAATAATAAAAAACTAATTTTATTTAATTTAACATATTAAATTTAAAAAAAAGAGAGTCTATGCAGGACTCTCAATTTCTTTTCTATCATAATCATCATTTAACACTGTTTTTGTACTTGCTACACCAAGTAACATTGTAGATAGATTATGAATAATTGAAGACATATTTGGTTGTATTAATCCAAGAACACCTAATACAATTAATGTACCATTAATCCAAAGGATTTTTTCATAATTATCATCAATTTTATCAAGCATAGCTTTTGATAAACGTCTTAAAGTAACTAAATCATATAAATCATCAGATAGTAATGATATATCTGCAACTTCACGAGCAATATCAGAAGAGTTTCTCATTGATACAGATACATTTGCAGCAGATAATGCAGGTGAATCATTAATACCATCACCAACCATGATTACTTGATTACCTTCAGCTTTAATTTCTTCAATAATATGTGCTTTATCTTCAGGTAATACTTGAGATCTATATCTTGTAATACCTAAATCATTTGCAATTGATTTTGCAGCATTTTCACTATCACCAGTTAACATGATTACATTATTTATACCCAAAGATTTAAGTTCACTAATAACTTCTTTAGCTTCTTTTCTTACAGGGTCATCAATACATAAAATACCTTCAAGTTTTCCAGCAATAGCTAAATAAATTACAGAATAAGATTCAAGGTTCTCTTTAATAATTTTTTCCTGTTTTTTAGTAAATTTAACTCCTTCATCTTCACAGACAAAGTGATAACTACCAATAATTGCACGTTTTTCATTATAATATGTTGCAATACCATGTGCAACAATATATTCTACTTCAGAGTGGTCTTCTTCATGATGTAAACCTTCAGCTTTAGCTTGATTAACAATTGCAGTTGCAACACTATGAGCAAAGTGTTCTTCAATACAAGCTGAAATTCTAAGTACTTCATCACGACTTAATTTACCCATTGGTATTACTTTTTCAAGTTTAGGACTTGCATTTGTTAAGGTACCAGTTTTATCAAATACAATTGTATCTGCGTTCGCATAATTTTCAAGGAATTTACCTCCTTTAATCATCATTCTATGATCTGATGCTTCACGCATAGCAGAAATAATTGTTAAAGGTGTTGTTAATTTAATTGCACATGAGAAATCAACCATTAAAACAGAAAGTGTTTTAGTTCTGTCTCTTGTAAATAAATATGTTAAAGCAGTTGCAAGGAATGTATAAGATACAATAGAATCAGCTAATCTTTCTGCTTTAGAATGAATTCCTGCTTTAAGATCTTCTGAATTTTCAATTAAATCGACAATTTTATTAAGTCTAGTACCTTCATTAACTGAAACAACTTCAACATGAATAGTTCCCTCTTCAACTACAGTACCTGCATGAACAGTTTTACCTTCATTTTTATGTACTGCAAATGATTCTCCAGTCATTGAAGACTCATTTATCATTCCATCTCCAGAAACAATAGTACCATCAACAGGAATAATTGATCCCATTCTTACTACAATAACGTCTCCTTTTTTAACTTGTGATAATGGATATGAAATCTCGGTTTCATTTCCATCTTCATCTGTTTTTAAGAGCCATACAGTATCAACATTAAGAGCAAGACTATCTTTTAATGTATCTTTAGTTTTTTGCATAGTATACTCTTCAAGAAGATCAGAAATTGAAAGTAAGAACATCATACTTCCTGCAGAATTATAACTTTCTTCATGTAAAGATCCAGTAATTGCAGATGCATCAAGAAGTTCTACATCTATATTAAAACTAGTTAAACTATCTAGACCTTTTAATACATAAGGAATCGCATGAACAAATAATCTAAGTTTTCTTATTGGAATAGGCAATATTATTTTATATAAATATCTTTTTATAACAATTTTAGAAACTTGCATGAAAAATTTATTTTCTAATTCCCTTATTTTAGCTTTATTTGTTGGGGGCTCAGCTTCATATAAATCTTCATACTTAATATTATCTAAAATATCAAGAATTGTTTGTCTTTGATTCCTATCTTGATAGTAAATTAAAATACTTCCATTTCTATGAGATGTTTTAACATCAGTAATAAAATCATAATCTAAAAGTGAGGTAGCAATACCCCATCCTTCTTCTTTTGTAAAAGCTACTCTTTCAGCTACAACACGAAGACGAGTACCTTTATCATAAACTATTTCATACTTCATTAAAATCTCTCAAAGATTTTTATTTATTCAGAGTAAACTTCTTTTTTATCTTTAACTTCAGCATCAACAGAGATATCTTCTGCATTATCTTTAATATTTTGAAGTTGTTCTTCAGCTTCCTTTTTTGCGGTTATGACTTTTGAAACTGCATTTGTACATGCATCTTTAGTAGCTTGTGATGAAATAATTTTTTTAGCTACATAAGCAGCAGCAATACCTCCTACAAATGCTAAAGCATGGTCATGTTCCATAATTTCTTCAAAAAAATCTTCAATATCAGACATAAAATTAATTCTCCTTTAAACTTTTTAACACCTAAATTCTTAAAAAAAAACAATATAAAATCCCCTATTTATTAAAAATTAAATTATAAAAAGTAAATAGTTAAATTAAAAGAATAGTTATATTATAAAATAATATAACCATCTAATACTACCTAATTTTAATTAAAAATATAAAAAAGGATTTCAAAAAATACATTATTTTTAGGTATACTTAATAATTAATATTTGTTCCTATATAAATGTTTAGGTTAAACTAAATAAATATAAAAATATTTTCTATAAACTAAATAAT
>NZ_MRCT01000154.1 GCF_002208625.1 Methanobrevibacter sp. 87.7 | reverse complement strand
TTATTAGTATTTTTATTATTTTTCTGTTTTTTTAAATTCTTTTTATATTTAGATTTTATTAAGTAATATTTTAGATTTTTTCTAAATTATAATAAAAATAGTTATTTTTTAATAATATGTATAATATTTTAATATTAGGTATAAATTAGGTTATTAAATAGTTATTTTTTAAAATATAGCTATTTAAATATAAAAAATAGAAATAATTAGTTTTTAAAATAGTATAATACTATTTTTTAAAAACTGTTTTTCTTAGAATATATTCAACTATAAATATTGTAAATGCAACAATAAATATAGAAATCCAATCTATAATATCAAGTCCAGTAGTTCTAAATATTGTTTGAAGTGGACTAATATAGATTACTGCAAGTTGTAATATAAATGAGATGAGTATTGATATTGTAAATGCCCTATTTTTCACTGTTGAATTTGATTTATTACAATATGCACTAAATAGTTGATAAACTACAAAGACTGTAAAAGCAACAGTCATTGCTTTTGTTTTACATTCATTTATTCCAAGACTTTGATTTGATTTTAATTCATAGATAAATAATCCAAGTGTACCTATTGCCATTGTAAGACCAAAGATTATTATTCTTAAATAATCTCTTTTTTCAAGGATTTCTCCATTTTCTGGTTTACGATGCATTAAATTTTTTTCTGGACCTTCATTTCCAAGGGATTGTGCTGGTGGTCCATCCATTATAATATTTATCCATAATATTTGTATTGGATTAAAGGGTAATGGTATATTTATTATACTTGCACCTACTATTGTTAATATTGCATCTATGTTTGTAGATACTTGGAATTTTACAAATCTTTTAATATTATCAAAGATTTTACGTCCTTCTTCAATTGCTTTTACAATTGTTGAGAAATCATCATTTTGAAGAATCATATCTGAAGATTCTTTTGCAACATCTGTACCTCCACCCATTGCAACTCCAATTGATGCTTTTTTAAGTGCAGGTGCATCATTTACACCATCTCCAGTCATTGAAACAATGTTTCCCATTGATTTTAATGTTTCTACAATTCTTACTTTTTGTTCTGGATATACTCTTGCATATACTTGAATATCTTCACATATTTTAGAGTATTCTTCATTAGAGAGTTTGTTTAATTCTTCACCAGTTATAATTTTTCCATTAGTTAATATTCCAAGTTCTTCTGCTACTGCTTTTGCTGTATCTTTGTGATCACCAGTTATCATCACAACACGAATACCTGCATCTTTACATTTATCAATAGATTCTTTTGTTTTATCTTTTGGTGGATCTATCATTCCAACTAATCCACAGAAGATTAGATTTTCTTCAATTTCATTATCATTTAAATTTTTAAATTTATCTTTATCTAAGATTTTATATCCAAATCCAATTACTCTTAATGCAGATTTAGTCATATCTTCTATTTTTGAGTTTATGGTTTTCTTTGTATTTTCATCTATTTCTTTAATTATTCCATTATCATCAATATATTTAGATTTAGATAAGATAATTTCTGGTGCACCTTTTGTATATACTATTATTTTTTCATTATTGTTTAATTTTTGATTTTCAAGTTTTTCTAATTGTTTTATATTATTATCTAAATAATTGTCATTAATAGGATATATTGTACTCATTCTTTTTCTAGAACTTGTAAGGGGAATTTCTTTAATACGTTTATTTTCTTTTAAATAATTTGAATCAACTTTATCCTTTGTAAATTCAAGTATTGCTCCATCAGTAGGATCACCTATAATCTTTCTATCTTTTATTGTTGAATTATTACATAGATAACCTACATCATATCCTATTTCTGAATATATATGAAAAATTAAGTATTTTTTTCATGATTTTTATTAATTTGTTCATTAAAATTGCTTAAATTATTCTTTATTCTTATAAGAACGAATTAAATTTTTAATAAAAAAGTTTTAAACATATTTTTTTCATTTTAGGGTTTTTTAATAATTTTGGGTTTTATGTTCTTATGTGATAAATTTTGTTTTTATGTTTTTAATTAAGAGTATTTGATTAATAATAATTTTATTTAAATAAAAAAGAGTAATTTGATTAGTAATTGAATTAATTTAAAAAAAATAGTAATGCAGGAGAATTT
Source organism: Methanobrevibacter sp. 87.7 (assembly GCF_002208625.1). Classification (GTDB taxonomy): domain Archaea; phylum Methanobacteriota; class Methanobacteria; order Methanobacteriales; family Methanobacteriaceae; genus Methanarmilla. The sequence continues at coordinate 1,839 of NZ_MRCT01000154.1, read as the reverse complement.
ACCTGCATTTTAATAAAAATTTTAAAATTTAATTATTTTTAGTTTTTATATTTTGGAATCCAAATTAAAGATAGTAATGCTATTAATAATAAGTATAATGGGTTACCTGTTTTGTATGTTGTTGTAGTACTTTCATATTTACTTTGATTTGTCTTTTTATGATTATTTGTGTGATTGGTATTGTTATTGGTATTATTGTTAGTATGGTTTGTGTAGTTAGTATTGTTATTAGTGTAATTGGTATTATTAGTGTTATTAGTTTGTGTTGTAGTATTTATTGTGAAATTTTCCATTTTAAATGAAATTAGATTTTGATAATTTTTATAAATATCATTTAATTTTAATCCAATAAAGTTATATTGAATATAATCTGTTTCATTTATCCATTTTATTGGGGTATCATTAAGTATTAAATGATCTACATCAACATCATGTATTACTTTTTGAATTATTGTATCATTACTATTTCTAAATTCTTTATTTGTAAAAACCCATACACGGTTTTGATCTGAATATTCTGGATAATTATAGAATAAAACTTTAATATATTTAGAAACATCTTCTAATGTGTAATTATTAGTTGCGATTGATGTATTTGTAGTTGTGTATGTAATTTTTCCTGGTGGAAGTTTATTTGAATTAAGACAATAATAGTAGTAAACATCTCCTAGGTTAAGGTTATCTTTATTATCTATGAATGTACAGTTTGATACTTGTAATTTATTCATAAAAATAAAAATAGATCTACCTAAGTTTTCAGCAGTGTTATTTATGAATGTAGAATTTTTAATTTCTCCAAAATAAGCAAACCAATAAACTGCACCACCATTAGCTCCAGCAGTGTTATTTATGAATGTAGAATTTTCTATTGTTCCATAATGTCCATTCCAATATATTGCACCACAACTACTTTCTCCATGGTTATTAATAAAAGTACAATTTATAATAGTTCCGTTGTTTTTTCCCCAATATATTCCTCCAGCATGATGTTCTGAATATCCATTAATAAAGTTTATATTTTTTAAAACTACCTTTTCTGCTTGAACAGATATGATTTCAGAAAGGTTATTACCATTTAAAATATGATTATTACCATCGATTATTATTGCTTTATTAATACTAATTTCATAATTATCAACTGAACCATTAAAAGTATAATCTTTATCAAGAGTTAATGTACCATTTTCAGGAGTATTAGTAATAAGTTTTTTTAGATCATTAAATGTTCCTGGAGTTTCAGAGTCTGAAAGAATTGTTGAATTTTTATTATTCTTTACAGCATTTGAAACATATGTATTTTCAGATGTTCTAATATTAGATTGTATACTACTTTTTTGGTTTTCTTTAACATTGTCTGAGATAAGACTGTTTTCTGAAACCATATTAATATTAGAATTTGAACTTATTGATTCATTATTAGGGACTTGATTTATATTTAAACTGTTATTATCTGCTGCGGAAACAGTACTAATACATAAACAAAGTATAAGTAAAGTTATTATTAATAATATACTTCTTTTATTTAACAAATTTTCACCTCCCTTAATTTTATTTAAAATTCCTTTTAATATTGGTAAAAAATGGTTAGATATATATTAAAAGATTAAAGGGAAACCAAGTAATTTAATTACTTTAATTTATGATAATGGAATTAATAAGATTCATATTTTAAATTAAAGTATATTAATTACTTTAATTTCCTATCTTTAATCAATTAATATTTATTTAATTAATATTGTTTTTATATACATATAATTTAAATTTTTTTATATATATGCAGTTTATTTTTAAAAAATATATAAATATAAACTTTATATTAAATTTACTCTATTATTAAAG
>NZ_MRCT01000153.1 GCF_002208625.1 Methanobrevibacter sp. 87.7 | reverse complement strand
AGTAAAAACATATACATGAAAACTAGCATAATCACATATTTATAAAAAAAATATAAAAAATAATAATTTATAAGTAAAATATTAAAGATTATTAATTGCATCTTTAGCTAATTTTCTACCTAAATTATATGCTTCATCAAGATCTTTTGGAAATTGATTTAATTTTTGTTGTAATTTTTCTTCTTCATCAAAAATAGAATTTTTAAATTTAGAATAATCCTTAAATTGATAAGTATCAAAGACCTTTAAGGAATAAACTTTTGAAAAAATATTAGAAATAAATGATTCTAAATTATTTAATGTATAAGGAAGAGAAAACTTATCATAATCCTCTTTTTTAATATTCATAGTATAAACACAAGCAGTAGGTAATTTATTTTCTGCTAAAGAAGAATTGTTCTCATCATATACTAAATATTGAAATATTAAACGATCAATAAAAGATTTCATTTCTCCACTGACATCCATAAGATAAATAGGACTTCCAAGAACCATTGCATCAGCAGTTTCTAAATCTCTAAAAATCTCTTTTAAATCATCATTAATAATACAATGACCATAACTTTTTCCATTTAAACGTTTACATGAAAAGCAACTTCTACAACTAGTATAATTTAAACTATATAAATTAATAAAGTTTAATTCAATTTTTTCGTTGGGAAATTTTTCATGAACCTCATCATAAAAACCAGATTCTACTTTTTTTAAAACTTGAACAGTATTACCTGCTTTTCTTGGACTACCATTAATTGCATAAAATTTCATTTAATACACCGAAATAAAATAAAAAATAAAAAAAAATAGAAAAATTAGTTAATAATTTTAAACAATAAAATTTTATAAAAATTTAAACTATGAAATTATTCAAATTTCATTAATAATATTATAAATAATTTTAATATAAAAAACTAATTTTTTACAATTTATAAAAAAAAATATAGAAATTATGAATAATTAACAATGTTAAAATTGTTTAAAATAATAAAAAAAATTAAAATAAATGAAAGGTTAAATTTCTTAGAATTAAAAAAAATTTGTTAATAATCAAATGAAATAGAAATAAAAAATAGACTACTTATAAATAAAGTAAAGATTAATTATTTAAAAAATATAGTTAAAAGTAATAAGTTTAAGTAAAAAAATTTAAATATTACCATATTTAAAATTATACATATCGATAAAAATCGATATAACAATAATTTTATGGAGAAATAATATGGATAATAAAAAAATATTTGGTGTAATTGTTGTTATAGTAATTATAGCAATAATTGGTATCGCTTATTCCACTGGATCAATAGGCAGCCAATCTTCAAATGAGAATGGAACTGTTGAAGTGCTTGCTGGTGCAGGTTTCAGTGAAATGGGTCCTGATATGATCAAGGAATTTAATAAAAAGTACCCTAATGTAAAAGTTAATGTAAAATATGCAGGTAGTGGTGAATTATACTCTACTCTTGAAACACAACATCAAGGAGATGTATTTTTACCAGCTGCTTATAAATATATGGGAAAAGCAATGAAAAATGGATACATGGAAAATTCAACTGTAAAAAATGTTACAACCAATGTACCAGTAATCGTTGTTCAAAAAGGTAACCCTAAAAATATTACTTCAGTTAAAGATTTAAATAGAACTGATATTAAAGTAGGTATTGGTGAAGAAAATGGTCCTGCTATTGGTAAAACTACTGCAGCAATTATTAGTAAAAATAACATTACTGGAGTAAATCCTGCTGTAAAAACAACAACTGTAAACCAATTATTAACTTATGTTGTATCTGGACAAGTTGATGTTGTAATCATATGGGAAGATATGACAGTATGGAATGATACTAAAGATAAAATTGATGTAATTGAAATCCCAGAAAAAGAAAATAATATAAGTACCATACCTATTGGAGTTACCAAATATGGTAAAAACAATACTGCAGCTGAAAAATTCACAGAATTTGTAGTTTCAGATGAAGGTAAAGAAGTATGGAAAAAATGGGGATTCGAACCATTATAACTAGATAAATAATATTAGAGTGAAAAAATGAAAAGATCAAAATTCGAAATGATTTGTATTGCAATTACAGCAATAATCTCATTAATTTTCATAGTTGTTATATTGAGTATGTTCTTTGTAACGCCGATAAACAACTTCTTTCACTCATTAGTTTCAGATGAAATGCTTTTTGCAATAAAGTTAACTATGACTACAGCAGTAATTGCCGCAGCAATTGTAATTTTATGTTGTATTCCAATGGCTTATGCATTAAGTAGATATAATTTTCCATTAAAAAGATTATTTAAAATAATTTTAGATTTACCTATGGCATTTCCAGAAATTGTAATAGGTATCGCTCTTTTAATGTTTTTAGGAAATAGAGGAATAGGTCCTTACCTTGAATCAATGGGATTAACTTTTGTTTTTACAAGTACTGGAATAGTAATAGCGCAATTCTTTGTTGCATTACCTTTTGCAGTAAAAATGTTATATTCAACATTTAATTACATAGATACAAGATATGAATTTGTTTCAAGAAGTTTAGGTTATAGTGAAGTTGATACATTCTTTAATATTACTTTACCATTAGCAAAAGAAGGATTATTTGCTACTTGTATAGTGGCATTTGCAAAATGTATTGGTACATTTGCAGCAGTATTATTTGTTGGTGGAGGTACATTAATGAAAACAGAAACATTATCAATATCAATGTATCTTAATTTATCAACTGGAAATATAGATCTCGCTATGACTTCAGGTATCATTTTAGTAATTATTTCATTTATTACAATTGCAGTAATGGAAAAATATGTATCAGATACATATAATAGTGCAGCAGTATAATAAATGAAAAATTTAATTTTTAATTTAAGTGATAAGATGTTTTTAGAGATTAAAGATTTATCAGTAGACCTTGGAGATTTTCACTTAGACCATGTAGATTTAAATATAAACGAAGGAGAATATGTAATTCTTATCGGTCCTACAGGTTCAGGTAAATCTGTTTTACTTGAAACAATAATAGGTTTCTATCACCCGGAAACTGGAAGTATAAAATTAGAAGGGAAAGAAATTATTAATACTCCACCTGAAAAAAGAAATATTGGTATTGTATACCAAGATCATGTACTCTTTCCAAATATGGATGTTTATGATAACATAGCATATGGATTAAGAAGAGATAAAACATTATCTAATGAAGAAATTCATGATAAAATCATGAAAATGGCTAAAATAATGAATATTGAACATATTCTTCATAGAGATGTACTTACAATTAGTGGTGGAGAATCACAAAGAACTGCACTTGCAAGAGCACTTATTGTTAATCCAAGAATAGTATTAATGGATGAACCATTTAGTGCACTTGATGTAACAACTCGTGAAAAATTAACTGAATTAATTAAAAAAATTGGAAGAGAAAATAACACTACATTTTTACATATTACACATAACTTCAATGAAGTTTGGAATTTAGCAGATAGAGTTGGAGTAATGAAAAATGGTAAATTACATCAAATTGGAAAAATTGATGATGTATTTTCTAGACCTCAAAATGAATTTGTTGCAGAATTTGTTGGAGTTCATAATATATTTGAAGGAAAAGTATCTGAATTATCTAATGGAACTGTTAAAGTTAAAATTAATGAAGATATAACCATAAACAGTGCAGACGTTAAATATACTAAAATAGCTGATCAATCAAATATTGGTGAAGAAGTAAGAGTAATTATTAGACCGGAAAATATTATATTTTCAAATGAACCATTTAAATCTTCAGCTAGAAATCAATTTAAAATAAAAGTTGTTAAAATTGATAAAAAAGGTCCAATAGTATGAGTTAAAACTAGTATACATAACATATACTTTAATGGAATGCTTACAAAAAGTTCTTTTGAAGAGTTAAACATTAAAGAAGGTAATGAAATTTATATTAATTTTAAATCATTAAATGTCCAAATAGTTGATACATATAGTTCTTTTAAAGGTACTAAAAATTAATTTTATTTTACCTTTTTTACTTTTTTTAAAATCATAATACTAATTTTACTAAATTTCTAAATAAAAAAACTAATTCTAAATC
>NZ_MRCT01000152.1 GCF_002208625.1 Methanobrevibacter sp. 87.7 | reverse complement strand
CCCTATATATAAAGTAAAAATTTTAAATTTAAATAATAAAATTAATAATATTACAATTTTAACAATAGGATTTCTATTTATAGAAAATAATGATAAATATATAAAATTTACAGATAAATCCTATGAAAAATATAAAAATGAAATTATTAATAAGTATGAATCTGAATTATAAAATAAAAAATTAATAATTATTCATTTTCATTCTCTTTTTTTGGAAGTGGAATATCCTCTTCACGAACATCAATTTCAATTAAATATGGTCCATTAAAATCCATAGCTTTTTTTAACTCATTTTTTAAATTTAAAATTGTATTAACTCTTGCTGATTTAATACCATATCCTCTTGCAATCATTACAAAATCAGGATTTTTTAAATCAACTTGATAACGAAAATCTTTACTTATTTGTTCTTCCCATTGTCTTATAATTCCTAATTGAGAATTATTCAATACAGTTATAATAATTGGAAGATTATTTTCAGCAATAGTTGCAAGTTCCTGGATACACATTTGAAAACCACCATCCCCATTTATTACAACTACTTTTTCATTAGGATGAGCTATTGAAACACCAATTGAACCTGGAAGACCTAAACCCATAGGACATAATGCTCCTGAATATAAAAATCTTCCAAATTTATCTGGTTTAGCACATTGCATTGCCCATGTAGCATGAGATCCTGCATCCCCAAGAACATATGATTTTCCAATATTATCATATATTGTTTTAATTGCAGCTTGTGGCCTTAAAGGAAGTGAATCATCATCTGATCCTTCAATTTCTAATTTTTTATCATGTAAATTAATTTCAGAAAGCCATTTTTTATATTTTACACTATCTAAGTTTAATTTATTTAATTTATTTAATACTTCAAAAACATCACCACATATTTTAAGACGTCCTTCTAAAACTTCTTTATCAATATTTACATGAACTATTTTTTGTTTTACTGAATCAAAGTCTGTTAACATAGTTGTTCTATCAGATAATCTTGAACCTAAAACTAATATTAAATCTGAATTTAAGTAGGCATAATTACTTTTAGCTGTTCCTCTCATACCTACCATTCCAAGATTAATATAATCTTTTTCATCAATTACTCCACGAGCTGGATAAGTAGTACATACAGGTATATTATTTTTTTTAGAAAATTCTTTTAAAATTTCAGTAGCTCCACCCCAAATTATACCTGCACCAGCAAGTATAAGTGGCTTTTCAGATGATTTTAAAAGAGTCTCTAAAAGATTCATATAACCATAATCATAATAAGTATCTTTAGTAATATCTAAATTAATATACTTTTCAACATTTTCTTCAAGTAAAATATCTTTTGGAAGATTAATATGAATAGGACCACATGGTTCATTATTTAATAGATAAATAGCTTTTTTTAAGGCTAAAATAGCTTCTTTACCATTTGAAGGCGCATAATTTTTAAAAGTAACTTCTTTAAAAACTGCAGGAAGATTAAAAGTTTGAAATTTATTTTCAAATCTCTCACTATATGGATTATCTCCAGTTAAAACTAAAATAGGGACAGAATCTTTATATGCAGTTGAAACACCCATTATAAAATTTAATGCACCTGGAGAAGCTGTAGAAATACATACTGAAAATTTACCTGTTGAACGAGCATACATATCAGCAGCATGTACTGCTCCTTGTTCATGTCTCATAAGAATATGTTTAATATTTGATTTATCTAATGCTCTATACATTGGAAGTATTTGTTCTCCAGGATGACCAAATATATGTTTAACATCTGCATCTTCTAAAATTTTAACTAAAACTTCAGCTACATTCATATTATCATCAATAAAATTTTAAATAAAAATTATAATTTTTAATAGTAATTCAAATTAACATTTAATAAAAATAAAAATCCAACTAAGATTTAAAAACCATATAAAACTAAAAAAATCAAGAAAAGATATAATTAATAAAAAATTATTTAATTATAATAATAACTTAAAAATTAAATTCAATTAATTATTCTTCTTTTTCTTGGTAAGAACCATTATATTCTCCAGAACCTACAACCTCAAAAACAACTCCTTGAGCTATTCTATCACCTTTTTTAATTTTATATGGATAGTTACCATGATTAATTATTAAAAAAGTTAAAGTTCCATAAAATCCAGGATCTCCTACTGCTGTTTGTACAGAAACAAAAGATCTTAAAAGAGTAGATCTTGGATTATATAACATAGCATATCCTTTAGGAATTTTAATTTTTCTTTTAATACTTGCAAGATATGGAGTATGAGGTTCTAAAGTGTATATTGGACCTTCTAATTCTTTAATTTCAGGTAAATTTTTTTCATTATCAATTAATGAACCTGAACCATTTTGAATAAAAATTTTATCAAGCTCTAAATCAATACCTGAAGGTTGTATTAAATCTTCAAAATCTGGAAATAATTTCTTTAATTCTTTTTCACCTAACATTATTTCACCAAATATAATTAAAATATGATAAAAACTAGTTCTTAAACAATTAAGAAACAATTATCTTAACAAGATAAACAAAACTAGTTCTTAAACAATTAAGAAACAAATTTTATCATTAAAATCGATTATGAGAATAATTGATCTAACATCCATTCAGGATTATATTCTTTTATATCATCATAACCTTGACCCATTCCTAAGAATAAAATAGGTTTATTAATAACATATTCAATAGATAATGAAGCTCCACCTTTAGCATCTGCATCTGCTTTAGTTAAAATAACACCATCAATATCAATAGCATCATTAAATTTAGAAGCTTGTTCAACTGCATCATTACCAGTTAATGCATCACCTACAAATATTACAAGATCAGGTTTTGCAACTCTTTTGATTTTTTTCATTTCATCCATAAGATTTGTATTAGTTTGCATTCTACCTGCAGTATCAATTAAAACTAAATCTTTACCTTGAGCAACTGCATGTTCTACAGCATCATATGCTACAGCTGCAGGATCTGAACCTTTTTGGTGTTTAATAATTTTAACTCCAACATTATCTGCATGTTGAGTAATTTGTTCAATAGCCCCTGCACGGAATGTATCAGAAGCAGCAATAACTGGAGTATATCCTCTTTTAAGATAATAATTAGCTAATTTTCCAACAGTTGTAGTTTTACCAGTACCATTAATACCAACTAACATTACAACTAAAGGTTTACCTTCTTTATTTTTTTCATCAAGTAATTCAGTCATTGATTTTCCATCAACATTAATGATTTTAGCAACAGCTTTTTTAAGAGCTTTATAAGTAAGCTCTTCTACTTCAGTACTCCTTTTAATTTTTTTACCAACTAAATCATTTTTAACAGATTCAATAATTTCATTAGCAACCTCAATTGCTACATCACCTTCAAGAAGACCAATTTCTAATTCCCAAAGAATATCTTCTACATCATCTTCAGATATAGTTTTTTCTTTAAAGAATGAAAAGACTCCTCCTTTTTCTTCTTTAACTTCATAATCTTCATCTTTAAGTTCATCATAAATTTCTTCTGCAGAAATATTATCTCTATATTTATCTGCTATTGATTGTTGTGGCTCTTTTTTCCTACTATACCAATGTTTTTTACCTGAACTTTCTTCTTCAGATTCATCTTCAGATTCTTCTTTATTTTTAGATCTACTATACCAATGTTTTTTATCAGAATCATTTTCTTCTTCAGGTTCATCTTGAGACTCAACAACATCTAAATCATCAACAAGTTCCTCAGATTCATCCTGAGACTCAACAACATCTAAATCATCAACAAGTTCCTCAGATTCATCTTTATTATTATTTTTATTTCTTGAAAATCTTGAAAAGAAACCTGAATTTTCATCTTTAGAATCTTCTTCTTCAAAAATTTCATCCCATTCTTTATCTTCTTTAGATTTTTTAGAAGATTTTTTAGGTTTTTCTTCAACAGGTTCAATAGCTTTAATATTGTCATCTGCTTTAGCTTCTTCAGTAACTTTATCAGTTAACTGATTACTAGTTCTTGAAAATTTCTTTTTTAAAGATTCAAACAATTTATTACCATCCCTTAAATAATGTTTAAATTAAACTATAAAATTTTAAAATTTTATTAAGATTAAATTTAATGAAATATTAAATAAATTTTAAACTATGTAAAGA